>NZ_JAUBQM010000022.1:0-73855 GCF_036701245.1 Microcoleus sp. Pol14D4 | reverse complement strand
TCTTAACTTCTACTTAGATCCACCTCCCTCATTATACATGATTTATGATTTACAAATCATTTGCGATCGCTATAGCATCAAAGAAACTACTTAAAAATTGCTTATAATAAATTGATTGATATAACGAATGATATAAAGAATTTTTAAGTAGAGCTTAAGATTAAAAAAAGGAAGCTTATGGTATTGAGTATTATTGTTCACGGTGGAGCAAAAACCATTACAGAAGACAAGGTTGCAGCCAACAATGCAGGGTGTACCGCAGCCGCAGAAGCTGGTTGGGCAGTGCTCGCAAGGGGGGGTACAGCAGCAGAAGCTGTTGAGGCAGCTATCCGGGTTCTGGAAGCTGACCAGACATTTAACGCAGGCTATGGATCGGTTCTCAACAGTAAGGGAGAAGTAGAGCTAGACGCAGCGATGATGGAAGGCCGTTCATTAGCTTGGGGAGTCCTGGCAAATGTTCAAGGCGTATGCCATCCCATCTCCGTGGCGCGAAAGATTATGGATAAAAAACCCATGTTCTTAGTAGCGGATCGCGCACAACATTTTGCTGCAGAAAATGGAGCCGAGATGTGTACAAAAGAAGACTTAATCGCTGATGAGCAACAGGAAGAGTGGGAGGAGGAAAAAGAAGTTATTGACCGCCCCAATACCGTTGGTTGTGTAGCTTTAGATAGCAGCGGCACCTTAGTTGCCGGTACCTCAACAGGCGGCACTATGAATAAACCCGCCGGTCGCGTCGGCGATAGCGCCATTATCGGCTCAGGGTTGTTTGCTGACAGTCAACAGGGCGGTTGCTCGACCACAGGCGATGGCGAGTCGATTATACCAGTAGTTCTGGCTAAGACGGCGATCGACATTCTAGCGTCCGGCAAGCACCCAGACGAAGCAGCGCAGATGGCAATTGAGACTCTGGCATCTAAGGTGGCAGGAGAAGCTGGGTGCATCCTCATAGACCCTCAAGGGCGGGTTGGCTGGGCGCATAACTCAACGGACATGGCTTGTGCTTATAGAACTTCACAAATGGACAAGGTGGCTGTGTTTACTAAGAAAAAACAACTCGTCCATCGCTGAAATTATTGAGGTTGCATTCTCTCTAGTTGGAGAGAGTTAAAATTCCGCAACTAATATCTTGTTTCCTAGGTATTAAGTAGCTGGACATAGATAAACACTTTTTCGATTTGTAGGGCGGGCATTGCCCACCCTACTTTTAATTATGTCGAGCTACTTAGTGGCCGGGAAAACATTTCAATTCAAACTCGACTTGGATGTTTCTATGAACTCAACATACGACTTTCCTTACTTTCAGGGTAATTCTCTTTCCCATTTGTTTGCTCCAGACATCACAGATGCACGTTATGCGTTCATCCTAAATTACCCTGCAACTGCGAGTTGGGCTGCTTACCCCAACAGGAAAAAATACTTTATTCAAGACGGCAGCAGTGAAGCCACCAAAACTTCTTTCGACAAGATTGGCCAGAAGGAACCTTGGAAAAATCTGGCTGTGTTAGGCGATGCCATCCCAGGAATTGTGATTAATCAGCCGCCGAACTCGCTGATTGACTATTGGCGGGAGCATTTGGGCTTCAGCAACAGCAATATGGAGATGATAGACTGCTCAACTTATCTCGAAGATATCAGTATAAGCGATCGCTTTGACAAACTCCTGACTCTATTTCCCTTCGACAATCTCAAACCCGAAAAACACGCCGTCCATCCCGACATCCACTACCACTTGCTCAGCAAAGCAACGCTAGCAGAATTAGGCGTGCAATGTCCGAAATACCAAACCTACAATCTGCACGAAGTCAATCTCGAAAGCATTCAGTTACCAGAGCAATTCCCCTACTTGATTAAAGCATCCCACGGGCTTTCTGGAGAAGGCACTTATATTATCAAAAGCGCCAGCGATCTGAACTACTGCTTGCAGGAAGTGAGGAAATATCTTGATATCAAGTTGCTGGATACGATTATTGTCTCGGAATTCGTCAAGAATGAAGTGCAGAACTATTGCGTGCAGTTCTATGTAAGCAAAACGGGAAATATCACGCTTATCGGCACTACCAGCCAGCTTGTCACCCCAGAGGGCAGCTATTTAGGGGGACTAATTCACTACCGCGAAACCGACATGAGTAGGTTTTTTGAGATGATTGCCGCTATTGGTAAATATGCTCACCAACAGGGTTATTTCGGCGTTATTGGCTTCGACGTGCTGGAAGACTCTGAAGGACAGTTGTATGCCATTGATGCCAATTTCCGAGTTAATGGCTCGACTCCGCTTTGCTTGCAGCGCCATACCTTACTGGGGCTGGGAAAGGAGGTGGCTAAATATTCCAGTGACTGGCGAATGGATGGGACTTTGGAATCGATTCTTGTCACCCTGAAACCCGAACTCGATCGCAAGGACTTGATAATCTTGTCAGCTTTAGAGAAGGTTAAATACGGGAAAATCTACACGGAAATTTACGGGATAGTTGCTGGTGAGGAGATGAAGGAAATGCACCATATCGAGCAGAACTTGCACAGTAAGGGATTCCAGCAATTGGGTTGATATCTACTCTACCCATTGCAGCGGTTATGCGGTTTTCTCCCTTACTTGGCGCGCACCACCAACACCGAACAAGGAGCCTCAGCCACAACCTCCGCACTCACAGAACCCTCCAAAATCCGCTTTAAACCAGTCAAACCCCGACAGCCGATCGCAATTAAATCCGCTTTATAAATATTAGCCAAACGCAAAATTTCCTCTGCTGGATCCCCGGACACAATTTCTAAATCGCTTTGGCAAGGCAACTTTTCCTGATAAGATTGCAGTAACTTCTCCACCTCTCGGTAAGCAATCTCAACTCCCTGAGCGTGAGGTCGATCGACAACCGCGTCAAAATCCGACGTACCAGAACTCACAACATGAACTAGAATCACCTTTGCCGTCGGTTCTAGCTGAAATTGCCCTACAACTTGCAAAACCCGTTCTGCAAGCTCTGAATTGTCGATCGCTACCAAAACAGTATTCAATACCATGCACCTTTAAATCTCAGATATTTAGACTTTAAATTTTTAGTTGATTGTCGCCTACTTTCCCCAATTTTCGCTTCCCACCAACATAATTATTACCTACCCAGAAACCCGGTTTCCTAACCGAATTGCGTCATTTAAGCAAGATTCTTGAAGAAACCGGGTTTCTTAAGCCCGCAGTTCGTAAGTAGGTAGGTGCAAATAAACTGGACCGCTTGTCACAGAATGTAAAGCTACCATAATCGCAAGAGAATTGCTTCCTTTCATTGCATTTCACTCGCTTTTGACTACCTATGTATTTTGCCGATCATCTACTTAAATCTACCATCTAAAACTCACCCTCTCCCTCTTTTTCAGTCCGCAGCCGCACCGAATCAGCGTGAGAAGGAAGCCCCTCTGCTTGGGCCAAAACATTAATCGCCCTACTCACCTTCTTAAGTGCAGCCGGTGAATATTGAATCAAACTCGAATGCTTCATAAAAGTTTCGACACCCAGCGGCGACGCATAGCGCGGAGCCCCTGAAGTCGGCAAAGTGTGATTCGGGCCAGCCAAATAATCACCTACAGCTTCCGGCGTCGAGCAGCCCAAGAAAATCGCCCCAGCGTGGCGAATTTGGTCCAGCAAAGCCCAAGGATCTGCAACTTGCAATTCCAAGTGTTCGGGCGCAAACTCGTTAGAGAGTTCCGCCGCAGCTTTGAGCGAGTCCACTACCACGACTAAACCATAGTTGACGATCGCCTTTTCTGTTAAAGTTCGGCGCGGGTGATTTGCCAACTGTCTGTCTACCTCAGCCACCACCTTCCTAGCCAGCACCGAATCCGCCGTCAGCAAAATTGCCGACGCCATCGAATCGTGCTCAGCTTGAGCCAACATATCCGCAGCCACGTGCACGGGATTCGCCGAACCATCCGCAATAATCAGCACCTCCGACGGGCCAGCCAGAGAATCGATCCCCACAGTCCCGTAAACCAGTTTTTTAGCTAGGGTGACGTAAATATTCCCCGGCCCAGTAATTAAATCCACCTTCGGAATAGTTTCCGTACCGTAGGCCAAAGCCGCGATCGCCTGCGCCCCGCCTACGCGATAAATCTCATCAACTCCCGCTTCCTGAGCCGCTACCAGCACCGCAGGATTCATTTTCTTCTCCTGTCCGGGGGGAGTACACATCACCAGTCTCGGCACCTTGGCGACCTTCGCAGGAACCGCATTCATGATCACCGAGCTCGGATAGGACGCCTGACCCCCAGGAATGTAGATTCCCGCTCGATCGACCGGCGTGTAGCGCTTGCCCAAAACAATCTCGTCATCGCCAAACTGCACCCAAGACTTGGGTACGCGCTGTCGGTGAAACGCCTCTACCTGTTTGCAAGCTGTGCGGATGGCATTTAATAATTCTTTCGACACCTGCTGGTAAGCAGCATCCAATTCGGCGCCGCTCACCCGTAAATCTTCCACATTTAGGGTCATGCGGTCAAATTCAGCAGTGTAGTGCAGCACAGCCTGATCGCCTCTGCGCCTTACAGCTTGCAGCACCTCCCGCACGGTGGCTTCTTTGTGAACGACAAGTTCGTCATGGGTGCGATCGCAGATCCGTCGCAGTTCAGCTTGTGCCTCAACCCACTGAGTAATGATTCGCAGCATGGAGATTAGGAATGCCGTCTATAACTTCACTAACATTTGCTTGACAATTGGGGATTTTTGTGGGGATCTCCTAGAGAAGTAGGCCACCACCCGTCCACAAGCTTCAACCGCGAGAGTCGCGGCATTTTCCAAGGCTTCAGTGCCGCGTTTAAATCTCTGTCGAGGATTTTGCAACACTGAGGACAAGTCACCACCTTCTCTAGGAATTGCCCGCCAGAGAACCAGGTGCGGAGGGAGAGGGTTGGAACGCAGAGGGGGAGAGTGTCCGACCCCGATAATATCCGAGAGGGAGAGTGTTCGAGCGGAATAATTTTGATTCTGCCTTCTAGCTTCTACCTTCTGATCCGGCTGTCTTTTACCTTCTACCTTCAGCTTTTTACCTTCTACCTTCGGTAAGTGCTTCTTGCCGAAGCCCAAATCACCCGTATTCTTTGTTATAGCTTAACTTGGATTTTTCAGAGAATTGGATTTTAAGCAGAATAGGTGCTATATTAGTTTTTCCAACACCTGATAATTTTTTTATAAAAAAACGCCAAATTATTGTATACTTGAAAATTGCGCGCAAGAAACCGTGACTTTAACTCGTGACGGTGGAAACACCGCAAAACGCCTCTGTAACACCCGTGTCATACCTTTGGGTATTGTCAGGGGTAAAAAACAGGCAGTTAAATGAGTCAATAAAAAATTATTGCGCGGGCGTCGCCAAAAAGTAGCCACAGACTCAGCTCAATCTGAGCGTCAATCTGAGCGAATGGAAAGTGGCTATCTCACTCCGCCATTAAAAATCAAGCTTTTTGCGGTTCGATCCCGAAAAGGTTGTCCTTCAAAATCCCCGTCTCTTGGGACTGTCTTGAGACTAGGGTGTATCAATGAATACCTACTTCCAGCAACTGAACTATGGCAAATATTAAGTCCGCCGTCAAACGAGTCAAAATCGCCGAACGTAACCGCTTGTACAACAAATCTTACAAGTCAGCGGTCAAAACTTTGATGAAGAAGTATTTCGCTGCCGTAGACAAGTACGCCGCAGCTCCGAGCCCGGAATTAATGCAAGAAGTCCAGCAGCGAATGTCTGAGGCCTACAGCAAAATTGACAAAGCTGTCAAAAAAGGTGTACTCCACCGCAACAACGGCGCTCGCAAAAAGTCCCGCTTGGCAAGAACCCTCAAGCCGCACGAAACATCCTCGGTAGCATCTTAAGGAAGCAGAAAGTTCGGCAACGAAGCAGTGTACAAGATTGAAGGGATGGATGTTGAGGGAAGAAGTCAAGCGAGAAGAAGTCAAGCGTGAAGCAGGAAGCAGGAAGAAAGAAGACGGAAGATTTTTCCCACACACTCTCTCCCACTCCCACTCCCCGACTCTCTCACTCCCCCCTCGCCCTATCCCACTAGGACTCTCCCGTATCACCTCTAATCTGCTTCCCCCATGCAGCTCATCGACACTCACGTTCATATCAACTTTGAAACCTACAAATCTGAGTTAGAAGCCATTCGAGAACGCTGGCGCGAAGCTGGTGTAGTTCGGCTGGTTCATTCTTGTGTAGAGCCAGAAGAGTTTGCCGGCATCCAAGCAATCGCCAATCAGTTTGCAGAAGTCTCGTTTGCGGTTGGACTCCACCCCCTAGATGCGGACAAGTGGAAAGACGAGACTGCGAGCCAGATTAGGGAATTAGCAAGTTCGGACTCTAGGGTAGTGGCGATCGGCGAAACCGGACTGGACTTTTATAAAGCTGACGATCGAGAACACCAGTTTAAAGTGTTTGAGGCACAGCTTGCAATCGCCCAGGAACTTGACAAACCAGTCATTATCCACTGTCGCGACGCCGCCGCCCCAATGGCCGAAATGCTGAGGAACTTTTGGCAAACACGCGGGCCAGTGCGCGGGGTCATGCACTGCTGGGGAGGCACACCCGAAGAAACCCAGTGGTTTTTAGACCTAGGTTTCTACATCAGTTTTAGCGGCACAGTCACCTTTAAAAAAGCCTTGCAAATACAAGAATCAGCTTGTATGGTAAATAGCGATCGCATCCTAGTCGAGACCGATTGCCCTTTTCTCGCCCCCGTACCCCAGCGGGGAAAACGCAACGAACCAGCCTATGTCTACTACGTAGCCGAGCAAGTTGCTAAATTGAGAGGAGTTTCTCTCTTAACTTTGTCCCAGCAGACAACCAAAAATGCCTGTCAGCTATTCGGTTTTTCAGTTTAGGTATAGCAGAACAAAGAAACGAGGAAAACAGGTCGATTTAGGACCTAGCGATAGGGACAATTCCATTTCTATCCTGCCAGAAAAACCGGATTCATCCTTTATTGGAGATTCTTTTGGCATTGGCTGTTGCGATCGGATTTGCGTCCTATAATAAAAAGAACCGACCGATCGGGCGTTGGCTTAGTATCCGATCCTGCGATGTCGCCCGGGAACTGCCAACACAACGCGAGTACGCTAAACTTCGGGATCGGTCAAAACTTCAGGCAATACCTCAAACTTACACACTCAAACTTACACATCAGAAGAAACTTGGAACCTCAGCAATTTGGCAATAGCTGTCAAGTCAATTTTAGGAGTCAAAAGTGTAGGGAATTCACCCTGGGATACCACGAGATCAGAGCTAAAAGCATCTCGATCGAAACTAAAATCCGCACAAAAATACTGCGAGCCACAAGCAAAAATAACCGTTGCAGCAGTTGGCAGGCGATCGAAAACATCATATAAATTCTCTCACACAATCCATCAAAAAAACGCAACAAGGTAAAAAAGCCCAGCCTTGGCGCCATGTAAAAAGCTAGAGCCACTGCGGAAAAAGGACCCCCATGACGACTAAAGATTACACAGAATTCGCCTTCACCTTGCCCGATTTGATCGAAATCCAGCGGGCAAGTTTTCGCTGGTTTCTAGAAGCCGGGCTGATCGAAGAACTCGACAGCTTCTCCCCGATTACAGACTACACGGGCAAGCTGGAACTCCACTTCATGGGCAAAGACTTCAAACTCAAGCGCCCAAAATATGATGTGGACGAAGCCAAACGCAGGGACAGCACCTACTCGGTGCAAATGTACGTCCCCACCCGGCTGATTAACAAAGAAACAGGGGAAATCAAAGAACAAGAAGTCTTCATCGGCGACTTGCCCTTGATGACCGAGCGCGGCACATTCATCATCAACGGCGCCGAACGGGTAATTGTCAACCAAATCGTGCGTTCCCCCGGCGTCTACTACAAATCAGAAACCGACAAAAACGGTCGCCGTTCCTATAACGCCAGTCTGATCCCCAACCGCGGCGCTTGGCTGAAATTTGAGACAGACAAAAACGATTTAGTCTGGGTCAGAATCGATAAAACCCGCAAACTATCGGCTCAGGTGCTGCTCAAAGCCCTTGGACTCACAGACGGCGAAATCTACGACTCCCTGCGGCACCCGGAATACTTCCAAAAGACGATCGAGAAAGAAGGACAATTCGGCGAAGAAGAAGCTTTGATGGAGCTCTACCGCAAACTCCGTCCAGGTGAACCCCCCACCGTGGCGGGGGGCGAACAGCTCCTCAACTCGCGCTTTTTCGACCCCAAACGCTACGATTTGGGCCGAGTGGGCCGCTACAAACTCAACAAAAAATTGCGCTTGACAGTCCCCGATACAATGCGGGTGTTGACATCGCAAGATATTTTGACGGCGATCGACTACTTAATTAACCTCGAATTCGACATCGGTTCCACCGACGACATCGACCACTTAGGCAACCGTCGCGTCCGCAGTGTCGGAGAACTGCTGCAAAACCAAGTCCGAGTCGGACTCAACCGCTTGGAACGGATCATCCGCGAAAGAATGACCGTCTCCGACGCCGACTCCCTTAGCCCCGCTTCTCTGGTAAACCCCAAACCGCTGGTAGCAGCAATCAAGGAATTCTTCGGTTCCTCCCAGCTATCGCAGTTCATGGATCAAACCAACCCTCTGGCAGAACTGACGCACAAACGTCGGCTTTCCGCCTTGGGCCCTGGAGGTCTGACTCGGGAACGCGCCGGGTTTGCAGTACGGGACATTCACCCGTCCCACTACGGCCGGATTTGCCCGATCGAAACACCAGAAGGCCCCAACGCCGGTCTGATCGGTTCCTTGGCAACCCACGCCCGCGTCAACCCCTACGGCTTCATTGAAACTCCTTTTTATCCAGTAGAAAAAGGACGGGTGCTGCGCGACAAAGCCCCTGTTTACATGACGGCCGACGAAGAAGACGATTTGCGCGTCGCGCCCGGAGACATCAGCCTCGACGAAAACAACAACCTCTTGGGCGAAACCGTAGCCGTCCGCTACCGCCAAGAGTTTACTACCACCACTCCGATGCAGGTGGACTACATGGCGATTTCGCCCGTGCAAATCGTCTCCGTCGCCACATCCCTGATTCCGTTCCTGGAACACGACGACGCCAACCGAGCTCTGATGGGCTCGAATATGCAGCGGCAAGCTGTGCCGCTACTGAAACCAGAACGGCCCCTCGTCGGTACCGGCTTGGAAGCTCAGGCGGCGCGAGATTCCGGGATGGTTGTGGTTTCCCGGATCGACGGCGAGGTGATTTACATCGACGCTACCCGGATTATTGTCAAACCCCTGGCTGTAGATGCCGAATCGAATTCCAGTGAAGAACATTTCCTGATTAAGGAATACGACGATCTCAAAGTCAAACAGCCCTCGGTTTGGAAGCAAAAATATGCTGGCTGCATCGAACATGAACTGCAAAAATATCAGCGTTCTAACCAGGATACTTGTTTAAACCAGCGTCCGCTGATTTATGAGGGCGATCGCGTCGTAGCAGGTCAAGTTCTCGCCGACGGTTCCTCCACCGAAGGGGCAGAACTCGCTCTGGGTCACAACATCCTCGTAGCTTATATGCCTTGGGAAGGCTACAACTACGAAGACGCGATGCTAATTAGCGAGCGTTTGGTGTACGAAGATGTTTACACATCGATCCACATTGAAAAATACGAAATCGAAGCCCGACAAACCAAACTCGGCCCTGAAGAAATCACCCGCGAAATTCCTAACGTGGGCGAAGACGCGCTGCGCCAGTTAGACGAACAGGGGATTATCCGCAAAGGTGCTTGGGTAGAAGCCAGCGACATCCTAGTCGGCAAAGTCACCCCCAAAGGCGAATCCGACCAACCGCCGGAAGAAAAACTGCTGAGGGCAATCTTCGGCGAAAAAGCCCGCGACGTGCGCGACAATTCCCTCCGCGTCCCTAACGGCGAAAAAGGCCGCGTGGTGGACGTGCGGGTGTTTACCCGCGAACAGGGCGATGAACTGCCCCCTGGCGCCAACATGGTCGTCCGCGTCTACGTGGCTCAAAAGCGGAAGATTCAAGTCGGCGACAAAATGGCCGGCCGCCACGGAAATAAGGGTATTGTGTCCCGGATTCTGCCGATGGAGGATATGCCTTATTTGCCCGACGGGACTCCCGTTGACATAGTGCTCAATCCCTTGGGCGTACCGTCGCGGATGAACGTGGGTCAGATTTTTGAGTGCTTGCTGGGATGGGCCGGCGAAAATCTGTCGATGCGGTTCAAGATGGTGCCTTTTGATGAAATGCACGGCGCTGAAAAGTCGCGGGAAACCGTACACGGCAAGCTGCAGGAAGCCAGGGAAAAAACCGGCAAGCCTTGGGTATTTAACGAAAAGCACCCCGGCAAGACTATTGTCTACGATGGCCGAACTGGGGAACCGTTCGATCGCCCAATCACAGTCGGCATCGCCTATATGCTGAAACTGGTTCACTTGGTAGACGATAAGATCCACGCCCGCAGCACAGGCCCTTACTCGCTGGTAACGCAGCAGCCTTTGGGCGGCAAAGCGCAGCAGGGGGGTCAGCGGTTCGGAGAAATGGAAGTCTGGGCCCTGGAAGCGTTCGGCGCAGCTTATACTTTGCAAGAGTTGCTGACTGTGAAGTCGGACGATATGCAGGGGCGGAATGAAGCGCTGAATGCGATCGTCAAAGGCAAAGCTATTCCGCGCCCCGGTACGCCGGAATCTTTCAAGGTGCTGATGCGGGAGTTGCAGTCTTTGTGCTTGGATATTGCCGTGCACAAGGTGAATACGTCCGACGAGGGCAGCGAGCACGTTGAGGTGGATTTGATGGCAGATGCTGGGGGCAAGCGATCGCCCTCCCGGCCTACTTACGAATCGCTTTCTCGTGACGAACTTGACGAGGATTAGGCATTAAAGATTAGAGATTAAAGATTAAAGATTTTTTGACAGCATTCAATTCTTTAATCTTTAATCGACAATCTCAAATTAAAATGCCTCAGCAGTGGTACGAACACTGCTGAGGCGAATCAACGCTCTAAACAGGAGAGACGCTGAACATGAATATTGTAACAGTTGTCCCAGGAATTCAAGGAGAAGTTGACCGGGCGACGGGCTGTATTAATTGGCAAGGGAGCAAGTTTGGCAACGGTTACGGGCGCAAGTGGATCGATGGCAAAACGGTTTTAGTCCACCGGTTAGTCCTCGAATCAAAAATAGCAGGGTTCCTCGGTTCCGGTTATTTTGGTTGCCATACCTGCGACAATCGAAGCTGCATCAACCCGGCACATCTGGTAGTAGGTACTGCTGCTGAGAATACCGGGCAGATGATTGGGCGCGATCGCAAAACTCCCAGACGCAAAAGTATTCCCGGTATTGGCATATTGTCGATCGCACAACTACGGGAAATTCAGACTCAATATTTATCTGGAACCATCAAGAACCACCTAGCAAAAGAGTATGGAGTACAACATGAAACTATTACTAAGATACTTCAGACAAATATTCCCGATAACTTCACTACAGTTTCACCCAATTTTTTAGGAGAAATTCAAGACAGCGGCTGCATCATTTTCTTAGGTGGAAAGGATGGTCAAGGTTATGGCAGATACTGGAAAAATGGGAAATTAAAATCAGTTACCCGTGCTGTTTTAGCCGAGAAATTAGGATATGAACTTCCGACTTCGATGGATGCTTGTCATACCTGCGATAATCCCAGTTGCATCAATCCAGAACACCTTTGGGCTGGTACTCGCACTCAAAATTTGTTAGATGCTTCTAAGAAAGGACGCACTCAAGGAAAAAGTCATCCTCTTTCCAATGCCAAATTAGATTGGGAAAAGGTGCGAGAAATTCGGCAAAAACTAGCAGCAGGAGAGAGAGTGAAGGATGTAGCTCAGGAATACAGTGTTGGTCGCAAAACCATACACGATATTAAGTATCACGTCACTTGGAAGGAAGCAGGCGAAGAGGTTCCAGTTCCTCGCATGGGTGGATATCTCGATCGCAAATTGACCTTCGAGCAAGCTCTTGAGGTACGAAAAAGAATTAGAGGTAGAGAATCAGTCTCTAAAATCGCTGATGACTTTGGAGTATCGTCAAGTGTGATATCTGATATTAAAAACAACGTCACATATAGAGGAGTCTAACATTGATTTAAGCCGTAAAACAAGCAAACAAAAAAGATAAACAACCACAAATAATCGCCTGTAAATTATCAATTGGAGTCAAGAATGGCAAAAATAGAACAACGCTTTGATTACGTAAAGATCGGGTTAGCTTCACCAGAAAGAATTCGACAGTGGGGAGAGAGAACTTTACCCAACGGTCAGATAACTGGCGAGGTGACAAAACCAGAAACAATTAATTATCGCACGTTAAAACCTGAAATGGATGGCTTGTTTTGCGAGCGCATTTTTGGGCCTGCAAAAGATTGGGAATGTCATTGTGGCAAGTACAAACGAGTTCGCCATAGAGGCATTGTTTGCGAAAGATGCGGTGTAGAAGTCACTGAATCTCGCGTCCGCCGTCACCGGATGGGATTTATCAAATTAGCGGCTCCCGTAGCTCACGTTTGGTATCTCAAAGGCATCCCGAGTTACATGGCAATTCTGTTAGATATGCCGCTGCGAGATGTCGAACAAATCGTGTATTTCAACGCCTACGTTGTCCTCAATGCAGGTAATGCAGAAAAGCTGCAATACAAGCAATTGCTCACAGAAGATGCTTGGCTGGAAATAGAAGACGAACTTTACAGCGAAGATTCCACACTGACGGGTGTAGAAGTAGGCATAGGTGCTGAAGCTTTGCAAGTTTTGCTGCAAAATATTCCGCTAGAAAGTGAAGCGGAAAAGTTGCGGGAAGATATTGCTAATGCTAAAGGTCAAAAACGGGCAAAGTTAATTAAACGCTTGCGGGTAATTGACAACTTCATCGCTACGGGTTCTCAACCCGATTGGATGGTGCTCAATGTAATTCCGGTGATTCCCCCCGACTTGCGGCCGATGGTGCAGCTAGACGGCGGGCGTTTTGCAACCAGTGACCTCAACGACCTATATCGGAGAGTCATCAACCGCAATAACCGCTTGGCGAGACTGCAAGAAATTCTGGCGCCGGAGATTATCATCCGCAACGAAAAGCGGATGCTGCAAGAAGCTGTGGATGCGCTGATTGACAACGGTCGCCGGGGTCGGACAGTGGTGGGGGCAAACAACCGCCCGCTGAAGTCGCTGTCGGACATCATTGAAGGGAAACAAGGTCGCTTCCGGCAAAACTTGCTGGGGAAACGGGTTGACTACTCCGGGCGTTCGGTGATTGTGGTGGGGCCGAAACTGAAAATTCATCAGTGCGGTTTGCCGAGAGAAATGGCGATCGAACTTTTCCAGCCTTTCGTCATCCACCGCCTGATCCGCCAAGGATTGGTCAACAACATCAAAGCTGCCAAAAAACTGATCCAGCGCAACGATCCCAGCGTTTGGGACGTGCTTCAGGAGGTGATTGAAGGACACCCGGTAATGCTAAACCGGGCGCCCACTCTCCACCGTTTGGGGATTCAAGCCTTTGAGCCGATTTTGGTGGACGGGAGGGCAATTCAGCTTCACCCGCTAGTCTGTCCGGCTTTTAACGCTGACTTTGACGGCGACCAAATGGCAGTGCACGTGCCTTTGTCTCTGGAATCTCAGGCGGAAGCGCGCTTGCTGATGCTGGCTTCTAACAACATTATGTCGCCGGCAACAGGAAGACCGATCGTTACTCCTTCTCAAGATATGGTGCTCGGTTGCTATTACTTGACAGCCGAAAATCCTGACGCTCAAAAAGGAGCCGGTCACTATTTCTCCAACCTCACCGACGCGGTTGTAGCTTACGAACAAGGAATCGTTGACTTGCACTCTTATGTGTGGGTGAGGTTTCAAGGCGCCATAGAAAACGCAGAATCCGAGGGAGAACCGCTGAAGGTGGAACGATCGACCGACGGTATCGTGACGAAAGAATACAAGTTCCGCCGGGTTCGAGAAGACGGAGAGGGCAAGGTTCTCAATCAGTTCATTCGCACTACCCCGGGCCGGATTATCTATCACCAAACCATCGAATCGGTAATTAACAATTAGAAAGAGGTAAGGGGTAAGAGGTAATGGGTAAGAGGTAATGGGTAATAACTGAGAAATAATCGCTAACAAATAATAGTGATTGAAACAGGAAAATTCACCCATTACTACTTACAAATACTTCAGCGACGCGGTTCCTCAGCAAAGTCTAAGGGCAGTAAAAGTTACCAATTACCAATTAAGTAGGTAGGTGCGAATAAACTTTATTAGGGGAAGGGCAGGTGAGTCGATTCATCTCCTAGCTTAGCTCTCTTCCTTATACGCTAAACCAGCCCCTACAAACAAAATGCTTGTTGTTTTTTCCCGCAGCTCTACTTATCAATTACCACTTACCAATTACCAATACTTCGGCTAAGTTCTGAAACCTTGGGCTTCGCTCAGGGTAGCCGAAGTCGAACGGCAGTAAAAGTTACCAATTACCACTACTCAGAAAAATGACAGAAAATAAGGAAATTGTTTTTCGCAATCGAGTTGTTGACAAAGGTCAGCTCAAAAAATTAATCTCTTGGTCTTTCATGCACTACGGAACAGCCCGTACAGCGCAAATGGCCGATAAACTCAAAGACTTGGGTTTCCGCTTTGCGACACGAGCGGGAGTTTCGATTAGCGTAGACGACCTGCAAGTGCCCCCGTCAAAACGATCGCTCCTCGATGCCGCCGAAGAAGAAATCCGCATCACCGAACAAAAATACACCAGAGGCGAAATCACCGAAGTCGAACGGTTCCAAAAAGTAATCGATACCTGGAACAGCACATCAGAAGACCTCAAAGACGAAGTAGTAAAAAACTTCCGAGCCACAGACCCCCTAAACTCGGTGTACATGATGGCATTCTCCGGGGCGCGGGGAAACATTTCTCAAGTGCGGCAGCTAGTCGGAATGCGCGGATTGATGGCTGATCCCCAAGGAGAAATCATCGACTTGCCAATTAAAACCAACTTCCGCGAAGGACTCACCGTCACCGAATACATCATCTCTTCCTACGGCGCGCGCAAAGGCTTGGTAGATACAGCGCTGCGGACGGCAGACTCTGGCTATTTGACTCGCCGTTTGGTGGACGTATCCCAAGACGTAATCGTGCGGGAAGTGGACTGCGGCACCCAGCGCGGAATTCGAGTACGGCCGATGACGGACGGAGCAACAGTGCTGATTCCCCTCAAGGACAGGCTGCTAGGGCGGGTGTTCGCCAAAGATGTGGTGCACCCCAAAACCGGGGAAATCGTGTCTTACGGCAGCGAAAAAGCCGTCCGAAATCAGCCAATTACTGAGGAGTTGGCGACGGAAATTGGTAATTCTGGGGTGGCAGAGGTGTATTTACGATCGCCCCTGACTTGTGAATCTACCCGATCGGTTTGCCAGCACTGCTACGGCTGGAGTCTCGCTCACTTGAAAATGGTGGACATGGGAGAAGCGATCGGGATTATTGCAGCTCAGTCGATCGGGGAACCCGGAACCCAGCTCACCATGCGTACCTTCCACACCGGCGGCGTATTCACCGGAGAAGTCGCGAAACAAGAACGCGCACCGTTCCCCGGTGTAGTGAAATTCAAGAACTTGCGTACTCGCTCCTTCCGCACCAGACACGGCGAAGAAGCACTGGTGGCAGAAAACAACGGCAAACTTGTATTTGAAGGCGACGGCTTTGAAGAAGGCAAATCCGGCGCCAAAAATCAAAAACTGAAAATCGAATTGGCGATCGTCCAGGGTTCTACTCTGATGGTCAAAGACGGACAGCGCGCCATTCCCGGTCAAGTTTTGGCAGAAGTGCCGATCGTCGGTCGCGCCGCCCGCAAAACCACTGAAAAAGTGACTACGGACGTGGCTTCCGACTTAGCCGGAGAAGCCAAATTTGCTGATTTGGTGCCAGAAGAAAAAACCGACCGCCAAGGGAACACAACCCGCACAGCCAGCAAAGGCGGACTGATTTGGATTCTCTCAGGAGAAGTCTACAACTTGCCCCCTGGCGCCGAACCGGCAGTGAAAAATGGCGATCGCATTCCGGCCGAAAGCGTGATTGCCGAAACTAAACTCGTCTCCGAACACGGCGGCGTAGTCCGCATCGCTGACCCCAGAGAAATTGAAATTATCACCGCCCAAGTCCTGCTAGACCAAGCAGTCGTGCGGGCCGAAAGTGCAGGCGGCCGCGACCACTACACGATCGAAACATCTTCTAAGCAGCGGTTTTCCCTGAAGACGGCTCCTGGGAGCAAAGTCATCAACGGGGAAGTCGTCGCCGAACTGCTCGACGACAGCTACCGCACAGCTACAGGGGGCATTGTCAAGTACGGCGGGGTGGAAGTCCACAAGCGCGGCAAAGCTAAACTTGGCTACGAAGTGGTCAAAGGTGGCACTCTGCTCTGGATACCGGAAGAGTGCCACGAGGTTAATAAGGATATTTCTCTGCTGCTGGTGGAAGATGGCCAGTACGTTGAGGCCGGTACAGAAGTCGTTAAGGATATTTTCTGCCAAACCAGCGGGGCAGTGGAAATCACTCAGAAAAATGACATCCTCCGGGAAATTGTGATCAAACCGGGCACACTCCATGTAGTAGACCGCCCGCCGCTAACATTTGGGGAAGGTCAAATCGTCAACGCCGGTCAAGAAATTTTCCCTGGCTTGGTTGCCGAAGAGTTGGGCTATGCGGAGTATATCGAAACTCCCGAAGGCCCGGCTTTGCTGCTGCGGCCTGTAGTGGAGTTTCCAGTGCCGGATAAGCCACCTGTGCCTTCTCAAACGGCGCTCAATGAGTCCATCTCTTTGAAAGCGGTGCAGCGACTTCCTTATAAGGATGGGGAGCGCGTCAAGTCTGTCGAGGGATTGGAACTGCTGCGGACTCAGCTTATCTTGGAAATTGGTTCCGGAGCTCCGCAACTGGCGGCGGATATCGAGCTGCTGCCGGATGAGGACGATGCTATGGCTTTTGGGGCGGATGGTTCGGGCCCGGCTTGGGGATCGGCTGAAGACGGTACGGAGTCGCAAGAATTGGCTGTGACAGTAGCCGATGGGGGCGATCGAGCTTCCAAGACTTTCCGCTTGCAGTTAGTGATTTTGGAATCGCTGGTGATTCGGCGGGACGTATCTGCCGATCCTACTCAAGGCAGCACCCACACGCGGCTGTTGGTCGAAGATGGGCAGTCGATCGCGCCCGGGGCAGTAGTCGCCCGCACAGAGATTCTCTGCAAAGAAGCGGGTATCGTTCGAGGCATCCGTGAGGGGCATGGCGAACCAGTGCGCCGACTGTTGGTGATGCGAGATGCGGATTCTATTTCGATCTCTGTGGCGGGTACGCCGGATGTCAGTCCGGGGCAACTGCTGGTGGCTGGTACTGAAATAGCTCCGGGGGTTGTTCTCGAAGAGTCCGGCCAAGTTGTGAAGGTTGTACCTGCGTCGGAGACAGAACCGACGAAACTATTGCTCAGGGTGGCTCGTCCTTACCGGGTTTCGGCCGGTGCGGTGCTGCACGTAGACGACGGCGACTTGGTGCAGCGGGGTGACAATTTGGTGATTCTGGTGTTTGAGCGGGCAAAGACTGGGGATATCATTCAAGGTTTGCCACGGATCGAGGAACTTCTTGAAGGACGGAAGCCGAAGGAAGCTTGTATTTTAGCCAAGCGGCCGGGGACGGCTCGCGTGGTTACGGATGACGATGTTGTGGAACTTGCGGTGATTGAGGATGATGGCCGGATTGAGGAGTATCCTTTGTTGCCCGGTCAAAACCCGATCGTTTCCGACGGACAGCGCGTAGGCGTCGCCGAAGCTTTGACCGATGGGCCCGCCAATCCTCACGAAATTCTGGAGGTGTTCTTCCACGTGCTCAAGGAGCGGCAGTCTACTTTTGAGGCTGCCTTGGAGAGTTTCCAACAGGTGCAGACGTTTTTGGTGAATGAGGTGCAGTCGGTTTATCAGTCTCAGGGCGTAGATATTTCCGACAAGCACATCGAGGTGATTGTCCGCCAGATGACCAACAAAGTCAGGATGGAAGATGGCGGAGATACTACTATGCTCCCCGGCGAGTTGGTAGAATTGCGGCAGGTTGAGCAGGTGAATGAGGCGATGTCAATTACTGGTGGAGCGCCGGCGGATTATACTCCGGTGTTGCTGGGGATTACTAAGGCTTCGCTGAATACTGATAGCTTTATTTCCGCTGCTTCGTTCCAGGAGACTACGCGGGTGTTGACTGAGGCTGCGATCGAAGGTAAGTCTGACTGGCTGCGCGGGCTCAAGGAAAATGTGATTATCGGCCGCCTGATTCCTGCGGGTACTGGGTTCAATGCCTATGAGGATGCTGGGGTTCAGGATGCGGGTTTTGATGGTGCTGTGTTTGATGACGACATCCACGATTTGCAGGAGGATGTGGTACTTGATGACCGTACTGCGCGCCGCGCCTATACGATCGAGAGCGGTTATGAGATCGGGCGCGGGTCAGAGCTTGAGCCTGATGAGGATTTTGAGGAAGTTGAGGTTGATGAAGACGATTTTGTCGCTGAGACTGAGGATGATGCCTTGGGACCCGATGATGATGATGATGATATCGGTTTTGACTTCGATGAGGACGAAGACTAATCATAGTTTTGAGATTGCATGAATGAATGAAGAGCGTTGCGCTCGGTGAGGATAAGTTGCTTCCTCGCCGCAACGCACACTTCGATTTCATGAGTTGAAAAATCTCAAATTTTTCCTCACTAATTCAAGCTGCGAACTCATAGCATCGTGTAATCGGGACATCCAAAGGAAGAAGGAAGAAGGAAGATTCAGAGTTTAAGCAAACTTTGTAATTCTAGAGTTTTAATTGTTTGTGGGTTCAAACAAACAATTCTTTCTTCCTGCTTCCTTTTTCCTTCTCCCTTTTTATTTTTTATTCATGTATGGTTCACTCAATCAGGTAGCAAAGCCTTGATTTGATTAACAAACTCTTGATGGTCTACCACAGGTTTAGAGATGTAACCGTCGGCACCGCTTTGATCCAGAAATGTTTCTTTATCACCAGCCATCGCGTGAGCAGTCACCAAAATAATCGGCAGCGAGGCCGTTTGCGGGTCAGCTTTGAGCAGTTGAGTAATCTTAATGCCGTCAACAGATTTGCCCTGGTACACGCTGCGCGAAAGAGACACATCCATTAAAATCAAATCAGCTTCGCCGTTGGCAGCAATCTGCATCACCTCTTCAACATTTTCCGTGTGCTTCACGGCTAAGCCCCCCCGCTTAGTCAGAATTTTGGAAAAAACCCGAGCATTAACCAAATCGTCCTCTACAATCAGAACGGTTTTCATAAATAAATATGGGAAGTATAGAAACTTTGTGACTTTAGTCCAAAGAGGAACACGAGACGGGGACTAGATTCCCCGTCAAAAATGCAGAGTTTTTAGCGCCATCAGCCGGGAACCCTGCAAAACCCGTATGTATATCCTTGAGCCACTAGCTGTGAGAGGGTTTACAGATGCCTAGAAGCATCCAGTACCATCATTTAGACTACTACACACAGACAGTTTAGTTCTTTTTTATAACTAGACCTGACACTGGTGAAAGTCTCAAGATTCTCAGGTAGCAGGTTTCTAGTACAATCCAGGACGCATGGACGACGCCTCGCAACCGGGTTTTTGCTCGTTTCGGCGGGCTATAACGAACTATTGCTATGAAAAAACCCGGTTTCTGACTACCCGTGCGTCCTGGACTTATAATATCCTTTCTTTCGGTCAAGCCTCCGGCTTCTACCATTTCTGATTTTATATTTTATATTTTATATGGGAACTGATTGACTGGATATCAGTTTGGATCGCGGGCCTACAGTTGCATTATTTTTTGAACTGGTATTAGAATCGGGAATGTGTGATAATTATTGCCTTCCTCGCGTCGCCACAGCAGTCGAAGTAGCGAATCTAGCGGGGATTGTTGGAGATTCCTAATTCTCAGTTTTAACCCATCAAAACGGCTTAAAATATCAACGCTTTCTTCGATCAAGCGGATGCCCGACTAGGAGATATCGCCAGGAGAGCTTTTGACTGATGAATTCATCGATATCGGCATTTTTGACACTTTCAGCGAGGGGAGCATCTGATAATTTGTACAAACACTTCTTCTGGCCCCTTCTTTCTTCCTCTTTCCTCCTGGCTCCTGTTTCCTGCCTCCAATTTCTAGCTTGGGTGCTTTCATTCAGATGCTTCCTCAGTGAGTCACGGCCACGCTCTATTGTTGAATAAGCCCAAAACAGGGACTTCACTCATCGTCCAGTCGTCTCTACACGCTCAGAACAATTACCACTACCAGGGGTATTCCAATTGCGCTTACTTTTCTTTTTTAATACTTTCGGAGTCCATCACGCTTGCCAAAATACGGTAAGCTCGATCGTCAACCGTTGCTGCTCGATCCACACTACGGCTGTACTGAGACGAGATCGATCCGGGGTTTCTCCTGAATAGAATATTTCTTCGTGTAGATGGTTATTCCTAATTGCAATTAAATTCTATCATAGATTGACGGGGACTCAAGTCCCTCGTGACGCTTGCCTAGGAAGAGCTACAGCCTCACTACGTTCTGAGTTTCTGGCATTCCGTGTTCTCCTGTCTATTTACCTTCTCACGGCAGAAGGTAAATAGACAGGTAGGCGCAAATGAAGGCAACATAGAGGTTAGGGTAAGAGTGGAGAGTAAGAGGCAAGTGTTGCCCGTCTTCGGGACTCTGATTCTGCTTTCACAAGTTAAGTTTATTTTTATTCTTCAAATGGGCGGTTGGGTCGAACTTTCGGTTCGCCAGCAGCAAAGGCTTTTCAATCGAGACAGGGAACCTCGGCATTATTGACAGAGGCTGTTTTCACTCAGGAATTAACGGACACAAGGACTCATGGCTAAACAACTCAACCTACTTTCCGGGCAAGTAATTTCTACGCCTCTGCACGCCGAGATGCAGCAATCGTACCTCGAATATGCCATGAGTGTGATCGTCGGGCGAGCTTTGCCTGATGTCCGCGACGGTTTAAAACCTGTTCACCGTCGAATTTTATATGCGATGCACGAACTCGGTCTGACGCCAGACCGACCTTACCGTAAGTGCGCCCGGGTAGTTGGAGATGTTTTGGGAAAATATCACCCCCACGGCGACCAATCGGTTTACGACGCTCTGGTACGCATGGTTCAGGAGTTTTCGAGCCGCTATCCTTTACTGGCGGGTCACGGCAATTTCGGTTCGGTGGACAACGATCCGGCGGCTGCTATGCGCTATACGGAAACGAGGCTAGCGCCGATCGCCCACGAAGCTATGCTAACCCAAGTCGGCGATGCAACTGTTGATTTTACTGGAAACTTTGACAATTCGCAGCAGGAACCGACGGCGCTGCCTGCTCAGTTGCCGTTTCTGTTACTCAACGGCTGTACGGGCATTGCTGTGGGGATGGCAACTAATATCCCGCCGCACAATTTGGGGGAGGTGGTAGACGGTTTAATTGCTTTGATTGAAAACCCGGAACTATCCGACGAGAAGTTGATAGAACTGATTCCAGGCCCGGATTTTCCAACCGGAGGGGAAATCGTCGCTACAGAGGGCATTGTTGACGCCTACACTAAGGGTCGAGGCAGCATTGCGGTCAGGGGTGTGGCCGGGGTGGAAGAGGTGCCTGGTAATCGCAAGGTGCGTACTAAAACGGCGATCGTGGTGACGGAGTTTCCGTTTCAGGTAAATAAGGCGGCTTGGATTGAAAAGGTGGCGGAGTTGGTCAATGCTGGCCGCCTCGACGGTATTTCTGATTTGCGTGACGAGAGCGATCGCGAAGGCATTCGAGTGGTGATTGAACTCAAGCGGGAATTTACCCCAGAAGCGGTTCTCGCTCGCCTTTACCAACAAACTGACCTGCAAACAAATTTTGGGGCGATTTTGCTGGCAATTGTCAACGGTCAACCCCGACAGTTGACGCTCAGACAATTGTTGCAGGAATTTCTGGATTTCCGGGAAGTGACTCTTACCCGCCGCTACAATTACGAGTTGCAGGCTGCGGAACGCCGATGTCACATTGTCGAAGGCTTAATGTTGGCTTTGACAAATCTCGATACAGCGATCGACATTCTCAGAAATTCTCCTGACGGCTCTACTGCTAAGCAAACTTTCCAAGTTCGCCTCAATTTGAGCGAAAGTCAAGCTGATGCGATTTTGGCGATGCCTATGCGTAGGCTGACGGGTTTGGAAAGGCAAAATTTGCAGTCTGAGTTTGATGAGTTGATGGCTAATATTCAAGAATTGCAGCGGTTGTTGAGCGACAGGCGCGAACTTTTGAAGGCTTTAAAGAAGGAATTTCGATCGCTCAAACGCAAGTACGCTGACCCCCGGCGCACTAAATTCGCCAATGGAACCGGACGCGCAGCAAACGCCGAACCACAATTTGCTGGTAAGAAAAATTCTGCGGTGAAGCAGTTGTCGCCGGCAACGATTCAGCCTAACTTATTGCCCGTTCTAGAGGCAGAGGAAACTATTGTTGAATTTTCGCACAAGCAGTACGTGCGACGCTTGCCGACTGGGGAAAAGCCACGCTCGAAAAGTCGCGAAAAATCGGTTTCAGCTTTAGAAAAAAATGAAGATTTTATTGTGACTGCAAATCTGACAAAAACCGATCGCACTTTGGTCGTCTTAACTCCTAACGGCAAAGCTTACCCGCTGAAAGTGGCCGATATTCCTAGTAGTAGCGCCAAAGACCGGGGAACGCCGATCGTTAGTTTGTTGTCGCCGAGTGCTACTAAAGAAAGTGCCGGTCGCGCTTTGTCGGAAATCACAGTTGCACACTTTATTTTGCCGGAAAATTCGGAAGCGGCAGATTTAGTAACTCTGACTCAGCAAGGGAAAATTAAACGCTTGGCGATGCAGGAATTTGCTGATTTGACTAATCGCGGCGTTACTGTTGTTAAACTCAAGGAGGACGATCGGCTGCGCTGTGCGAGTCTGGCTAAAGTAGGCGAGCAAGTGGCGATCGCAACTTCAGGAGGCCGAGTCCTCCGGTTTGAGATTGATGATGAACAATTGCCACCAATGGGCCGCGCGGCCCAGGGTTCTCAAGTAACCAGGTTGCGGAAGCAGGAAGAGTTGGTGGGTTGCATAACTCTCGACCCGGACGACAGTCTGGTACTATTTTCCGAGTTGGGTTGGGCAAAACGAATGCCTGCAGGTTCTGTCAGACTTACTAACCGGGGCGAAATTGGCACTCAAGCTTTTCGTTTCTCAGAGCCTAAAGATGCTTTAGTTGGCTTGCTGCAGGCTGTTCCGGGTACGGATGTTAAACTTTTTACTAATTCTGGCCGCCTGCTGCGATCGACTATTGATGCTATAGCTTTTTGGGGGAAAGATGCTGCGGGCGATCGAGTTTTTGACCTCAATCCGGGTGAAAGAATCATCAAAGTTATCAGCAGTCAATAGTCATTGGGCATTGGGCATTGGGCATTGGGGAATTAATCTGACTTCTGACTTCAACATCCATCCGTTAAATCATTTAAATCCTGTACACTGCTCGTTACCGAACTTCCTCCTTCCTTGAATATCTCAATTACCAATGCCCCATGCCCCATGCCCAATCTAAAATCTAAAATCTAAAATCTAAAATTGTTTGATGGCGCAAGTTGTATTAGAAAATATCTACAAAAGTTTTCCTCTCCGCCAAGGAGAACAGGAAAAAGAAGCAAACACCCTCGCAGAAAATGTCTCGCCTGTGGCCGATCGCCCTTCGTCTAACAGCGTTTTGCGGCGCATTAACCTAACGGTCGAAGACGGCGAGTTCATGGTGCTGGTGGGGCCTTCTGGCTGCGGAAAAAGCACTTTGCTGCGATCGATCGCCGGTTTGGAAGTTTTGACGGGCGGTAATATTTGGGTTGGCGATCGGCTCCTTAACGATTTGCCTCCTAAAGACCGAGATATCGCTATGGTATTTCAAAATTATGCTCTCTATCCTCACTTAACAGTTTACGATAATCTCGCCTTTGGATTGCGCCGCTCGGAAAGGGAGAAAGACGAAAGAAGGAAGAAGGAAGAAGGAAGAAGGAAGAAAGAAGACGAAAGACGGAAGACGGAAGAAGGAAGACGAAAGACGGAAGAAGAGCTAAGGCAGAAGGCAGAAGGAGGAAGAGAAGGCAGAAGCCAGAATGCAGAAGGAATCAGCAATAAAGTAGAAGAGGTTATTAATTATTTAGCTTCTAATTCTTTTAAAAATCCTCTTATTTATCTTTTGTTTGAGGACTTTTTAGGAGGAGCGACTCGCAAGTTGCCTCCGGGTTTGCGCTATTTGTCGGAACGGGAAAAGGCTGTAGGAAAACGAGTGCGAGAGGTAGCTGAATTATTACAAATAGAATCTCTTTTAAATCGCTTGCCAAAACAACTTTCGGGAGGGCAAAAGCAGCGGGTAGCTTTGGGTAGGGCGATGGCTCGAAATCCTGAAGTTTTTTTGATGGACGAACCGTTATCGAATCTTGATGCAAAATTGAGAGCGGAAACTCGATCGCAAATTGTGCAGTTGCAGCGACAGTTGGGAACTACAACTATTTATGTGACTCACGACCAAACTGAGGCGATGACTATGGGCGATCGAATTGCTATTATGAATGTCGGTCAGATTCAGCAAGTAGCTCGACCTCTAGAGCTTTACAACAAGCCGGCAAATCTTTTTGTTGCTGAGTTTATCGGTTCTCCGCCGATGAATTTTTTGGCGGTGGAATTTAGTACTCCGCTGTTGATTTCTCACCCGCAATTTCGCTTTACTTTACCCGATATTTGGGCAAAAAGTCTACAACAATATGACGGGCGAGGCCTAATTTTGGGCATTCGCCCGGAACATCTGAGCATTAACCCTCCGGCTACCAAAAATCTTTCGGTACAAGTGGAAATTGTAGAGGCTTTGGGACACGAAACTTATTTGGGGGTTTCTTTGACGGATGCTCCGGCGGTGCGGATGCAAGTGCGGGTTCCTCCTGAGCGATCGATCCGAGTTGGCGAGGAGCTTTGGTTGGCCATCGCCCATGACAAAATTCACTTGTTCGACCCTGATACCGAGTTGGCTATTTTTCCTGTTAGGTAAAATCATCGAGGTCGATCGACCGTTATGACCGATATCAGTAATCACAAGCTTGCATTTTGATCGAGGAATGTTATATTTATTCACATAAGCCTTACACAAGTTAACGAAAGGAGTTCGCACTATGCAAGAACAAAAACGCAACGCTTGGAACTGGGGCTTCAGCGAAGGAGCCGAAAATTGGAACGGTCGTTTGGCGATGATTGGTTTCTCTGCCGCTGTCATCATCGAATTGGTTTCCGGTCAAGGCCTGCTTCACTTTTGGGGTCTGATGTAATTTTCTAGTTAAGAATTTTGTGACACTGCAAAGCTTGGGAGTTCCGTAACGGACTCCCTAAATTTTGGCAGCGGGATTTTGGCAGCCAATAGCCGCTTGCTCCGGGCAGTTAGGAGCATAAAATTTAACAGCTATAGCCCAAACCGGGGCGGGGGGTCTCCCCCCCAAAAAAAAGAGTGCGAATCACTCTTTTGGGTGATGCTAGCAAATTACTCTAGCGGATATATTCTTTTAATATGCTGTTGCGGTTGGGATGGCGTAACTTCCGCAGGGCTTTAGCCTCGATTTGGCGAATCCGCTCGCGAGTGACGTTAAAGATTTGACCAATTTCCTCCAAGGTCTTCATCCGTCCGTCATCTAAGCCGTAACGCAGCCGTAGTACATCCCTTTCTCGGGGGCTGAGAGTATCCAAAACGCTTTCCAAGTCTTCCCTGAGCAAGTTTTTCGAGACTTGATCTTCTGGTGTTTCCCCGTCAGATTCAATAAAGTCTCCCAGACGCGAGTCTTCCTCTTTGCCGATCGGAGTTTCTAGAGAGATAGGCAACTGTGCGGACTTAGCAATGAACCGCAACTTCTCGATCGTCATTTCCATGCGGGTAGCAATTTCTTCTTCCGTAGGCTTGCGACCCATTTCCTGAGACAGGAGTTTGGTAGTTTTCTTGATCCGCGAAATGGTTTCGTAAAGGTGAACCGGTAGGCGGATAGTGCGGGATTGGTCGGCGATTGCCCGCGTAATGGCTTGACGTATCCACCAAGTTGCGTAGGTAGAAAACTTGTAGCCTTTTTCGTGATCGAATTTTTCAGCAGCGCGGATCAGACCCAAAGAGCCTTCCTGAATCAGATCTTGGAAAGACAAACCGCGATTCATGTATTTTTTGGCGATCGACACCACCAAACGCAGGTTTGATTGCACCATTTTTTCCTTTGCCCGACGGCCGACGTGGAGTCGGTGACGGAATGCAGGAAGTGCCATATCTACAGCATTAGCCCATTCGCTGTCTTTGGGTTCGCGGTTATACTCTTCGAGAAGTTGTTCTCGAACTCGCTCTAATTCCAGCAAATCTGCAATCTTGCGCGCTAGTTCAATCTCTTCGTCAGCTCGCAGCAGTCGAATCCGACCGATTTCTTGCAGGTAAAGACGAATAGAGTCTTCAGTATAATGCTTTTTCTTTGCCTGTGCCCGACGGCGGGCTTTGGCGCCTTTGCCAGATTTAGGGTCTTCCTCAGATTGAGAGTCTAAGAATTCTTCTCGATCGTCTTCTTCGTCGATAAAGAGTTCTAACTCGCTCTCAGGTAGAACGCTTTCGGCGCCCCGAAGCAACTCGATTGTTTCCATTTCCGGTGTAATTGTGGTTTCGAGTACGGTGTTAGCCTGGATCATGCCGTCTTCCTCATGCTCCTGAATTAAAGAATAAATAACAGTGGAATAGTGTCGTCTGTTTGTAGTTTAGACAAGTTAGCCAGTATTGACATTCCCGCAGGAAAAAATAGTGGGATTTTCGGTCTGCTAGCTGAATCTGTTACCGAAATTGCACCATTTTTATGAGTCAAAGCTCGAGTTCGGGTTTGAAGCAGGCAGCGCATTCAATCGATCGCAGATTTTAACATCGCGACCTTAAATTGAGCTAGCGGCTTTTTTTTCGGAGCGAGTTACCACATCATCTGCAATACCTTGCCCAGAGAAGCAAACCATGAAGTGCGATCGATCGCACTTCCAAAAATACTGACTTTTTTACTCGGTACTTCGAGCTTTTACCCGTACAAGTTTTCCGGCACGGAACCCTCTAACTTTTGTATTGGAGGTGTCGAACTTTTGATTCGCCTTGCTTTCACTCTGGTTGTCAGACATGACAGTTGCACGGCAAGTTTTCGCCACCTTGGATGCTAGTCTGCTGCCTCAAATGCAACAGCAGAGGGTTGAAGCACCAAACGGGCAGAATCGGATCTTGCAAAGACCTTCCCGATTGTAGCCTTTCTCACAAAAAATGGAAGTTGTTTTCCATTGTTTGTCAAGAACTAGGAAAACTCTGTCAGCTTAGCTTGACAATACTAACTCATGTCCGGCTCTGCTAAATCCTGAGAACGGCCCGCAAAAACTTTGGCACGATCGAACGGCGCTGTTTTCTGCGTATATCTGGGTGAACGGCTGCGGCGTAGTTGGCCAGACACTTAGCAGACAATTTTTGAGTTGCCCAAATTGGAACCAATACAATCCGTGTAGATACACCCATCATTACCCTGTTTCCCTGAATTGAATCATACGCAATCTGCGATTGAATAAAGCTCGTAGCTTTAGTTTTAAGCCGGCCGCTCTGGATTAGAGACCGACTCTGACCCCCCATGAAGCGTTGCGGGTTGAGTAGTGCAACAGGGGCTTTCATTGTTAAGTTAGCTCAAATCTCAGAAATTGGGTTTAATTTTGACGTTAAATCACATTAAGTTCTTAACGTCACATTCTTATTTAAGCAGTTCGACACGAGTTTGTCGCGTCAATGGCAAAAACCACCCGGATAAATTCTACTAAGAGTTAACCCGCCGCGCAACTCTCGACTGCGGATTTCTCTAAAATTTTTTGGCTTTCAGTGCGCACTGTCGCGATCGCACTTTTCTCTCACAAACAACACAATTCGCCATCTTCCGGAAGTATAACTTCACGATCCCTTTAAATATATCGTGACACTGTGAAGATTCCATAAAGCCCCTCAATCAATTTTAGGTAGCATTCCCCAATTGTCTTGATAATTTCAAGCAGACGCAAAAAATTCCCCAGCGGATGTTGATGCAACTGCCTGATGATAACTCCGCCAGGGAAGAAAAATTTACCCAGTTAGCGATGTGCTTGCTATGGTTAGAGAAGACCTAAACTCCAGGATACTTAAAGCAATGGAACGGTAGGACGTTGGTGCGATGCTCAAAATTTTGTTATTATTTACAGCGTCTCATCAGAAAGCACAGAGCCTTGCTTTATCCTCTGCTCAGGTTTAAATTATGTGGCTTGACCTTTAGAAGATGAAGCTATCAAGCACAATTTCTGATCCGCGTCTATATTGACAACCCAACGAAGGTTGACTACCTAGAAAGAATTAACCTGATTGAGAGAAAGATTTAGTAATTAATCGGGCAGAGATTACCATCTCTTTATATTGCCTGTTTCTAGTCAGGACTTCAGTTTTTTTTATATTTGTGAATAAGCACTAAAGTCCTGACTGCCAACTTAATTTAACCGCGAGACAAATTACTGCTGATTCCGCAGGCGAGGGTTGACAAATTCGTTTAATCCTTCCCCCACCAAAGACAGTCCCACCACCATTAAAGTCATCGCCAAACCGGGAAACAAAGCCGTCCACCAAATGCCAGTAGGTAGCGCATCTAAAGCTAAACGCAAGTCGTGTCCCCATTCGGGAGTTGCTTCGGGAAGTCCTAATCCGAGAAACCCCAAACCTCCTAATGTTAAAATTGCATCGGCAGCGTTGAGCGCAAACAGCACCGGTACGCTCTGAATCACATTCAGAAACAGGTAGCGCGAAAGCACTGTCCAAGTGTCAGCACCCATTGCTCGCGCAGCTTCGACAAACAATTCGGTTTTGACGCTGACGGTGTGATTCCTGACGACGCGGTAGTATTGAGGGATGTAGGAAATGCTCAGGGCGATCGCAGCATTCAAAACTCCTTTCCCCACTACAAACGCTAGCGTCAAAGAAAGTAGCAGCCCCGGCAAAGTATAAATTGTATCCATTAAAAATAACAACACTCGATCGAGCTTACCGCCCAAATAACCGCTAACCAAACCCAGCGGCACACCGATAAACAAACTCAAAGCAGTGGCTAAAATTACCACTTGCCAAGCCGCGCGAGAAGCAAACAGCGTGCGGGAAAACACATCGTAGCCGCTGCGGCTAGTACCGAACCAATAATTCGCCGACGGCGGTTCGTGGATGGGGTTAATCAAAGCCTCAGTAGGATTTTGCAGCCATCCCCAAGCTTGCATAGCTGGAGACAAGGTGGCTACCAATACAAACACGGCAGTTATTGTCAAACCTGCCCACATCATTTTCATTGACAGGCTTGAGGGCGAGGCACTGTTGAGAAATCGCGGCAGTCGGAGGCGGCTTTGAGCCATAATTGATAATTCGTGCGTCAGATTTGTTTTCATCAGCATATCAATATTTACCGGAAACCATAGGAAGACTTTTGAACCGCAGATGAACACAAATAAACGCAGATGTAATCTTATCTGCGTTTATCTGTGTTCATCCGCTGATATCTGCGGTTAAAAAGTCTTCGCTAATTTGCCTTTCTACAAATTACTGGCAATTAACTCGCGGTACTGGCTTTTCGGCTTAACTCCTTTGAGCTCAGCTACCAAATCTTTGTCTTTGAAATACTGAATCGTCGGCGTACCGATCACGCCAGCATTTTCAGCAATTTCTGGATCTTCTTCGATGTCAATTTCCACGTAGTGGATCTTGCCCTCGAACTCATCTACTACTTTGCTCAAAATCGGCTTGAGGCTGTGGCAAGGTCCACAAGTCGGAGAGGCATATTTGACCACAATCAGTCGATCGCTATCGTGGAACAACTTCCGCAAAGCATAACCTCCTTCGTGGCGCGTATCTTGGATATCAAAGTTCTCGCTGGTTTTGCGTACTTTTTGAGCTTCGGGCGCTGCTGTGGGTTGCTCGGATTCCTCGGTTTGGTGGAATTCCTGTGTTAAACCCTTAACTGACAGCCAACGTTCTGCCAGCATCGCACCCATACAACCGCTACCGGCCGCAGTGATGGCTTGGCGAAACTCGTGGTCTTGTACGTCGCCGACGGCGTAAACTCCCTCGACGCTGGTTTCTACGGAACCGTGTTTGGTAACGATATAGCCTACTTCGTCGAGTTCTAACTGACCTTGGAAAAGTTGAGTGTTGGGAGTGTGACCGATCGCGTAAAACAATCCCTTCACCAGCAAATCGCTTTCGGCACCTGTCTCAATATTTCTAATTCTCACCCCGTCCATTTTTCCGCCCGGTTCGCCCAAGATATCCACTGCTTCGGTGTTCCAGTGCACGGTAATTTTAGGGTTGCTCAGCACTCGGTCTTGCATGGCTTTGCTGGCGCGCATTTGATCGCGCCGCACCAGCATATGTACGTGAGAGCCGTATTTTGTCAAATAAATAGATTCTTCCGCTGCTGTGTCGCCCGCGCCGATTACAGCTAAGTCTACTCCTTTAAAAATTGGGGTAGCGCCGTCGCAAATCGCACAGGCAGAAATGCCGTGACTCCAAAATACGTGTTCGCTAGGCAGCCCCAGCCGTTTCGCCGTCGCGCCTGTAGCTATTACTATCGTGTGGGTTTTGATTTCTCTGTCTTCCGATCGCACTGTAAACGGCCGCTGGCTCAAATCTACCGAAATTACATCTTCTGTGTATAATTCTGCACCCCAGCGCACTGCTTGAGCTTTCATCCGATCCATGAGTGCCGGCCCGGTGATGCCTTCGGGGAAACCGGGGAAGTTTTCTACTTCTGTGGTGGTCATCAGTTGACCGCCGGGGACGCCTCCGGCTTGGTAGCCTTCAAAGACTAAGGGTTTCAGGTTTGCCCTCCCGGCGTAGATGGCTGCTGTATAGCCTGCAGGGCCTGAGCCGATAATTACTAGGTTTTCTACGGTTTCGTTGGTCATAGCTGTTTACTTAAACTCATAACGACTTCGTTTTACTAATTCTAGCAGAGTTCGATCGAGTTTGGTTGGATGCCATTGGGCGATCGAGCATCTGTATCTATTTTTGAGGGTCGATCGGTCTTCGGGGCAATTACAACTACTTTAATAAGCAAAAACAATCTAAAAGTCGATTTAGTTTTAAATGTTCGATCTATTTTGACTGCTGAAATCTTAAGAAAACCTAAAGATGACCCAAATTATTGACTTCATTCTCAATTATTTTACCTATTTAGTTGCTTTGAGGCTTATGGTAAGATTTTCACAATCCAGGGGCATTATGACTTATTTAAATTTTTGGCGCTGAAAGCTTTTAAAATCGTAAAATTAACGAACTCTGCAAATGTAACAAGTACAATTATTTATGCAAAATCCGCATTTTATGGTTTAAGAATTGTAAAGGATATTTGGGTCAATTTGACAAAGTACATGATTAGTGGTATGTAAGGTGCGGTCGGGGGGAAATTCGATAGAACTTTTTAACCGCTTCGGAAGCACAGGCGGGACGGCCGTGCCACGATTAACATAGAATTTTGTATTTGTATCTGAATGGATAAAATCAAGATATTGTTTGTGTGCAGCCGGAATAAGTGGAGGAGTTTGACTGCCGAGAAGATATGGGAGAATGTTAGCGGCTACAGCGTGCGATCGGCTGGAACGGAAAAAGGTGCAAGAATCAGAGTAACTGAGGGTCTTGTCGGTTGGGCGGATTTGATATTTGTGATGGAGAAGAAGCATGGCGATCGACTTCGCAGCAAATTTCCCGAAAGTCTCGAAGGCAAAAAAGTTATTTGCCTGCAAATCCCGGACAATTACGAATATATGGAACCGGAGTTAGTCGAGCTTTTGCAGGCGAAACTGAACCCCTATATGGAAATGCCAGAGAACGAGATAAATTTTATGCAGCGAGTTTTGGAACCGGAAGTGATGGATTCCTTGGAAGAGGCGATCGAATACGATTCGATGGATTTTGCTGAGGTTAATGCTGCTTTTGCTCAGAGTGCTGCGGCCTTGGGGCCGGTTTTTGGAAACGTTTTGGATGCGGGGACGGGTACGGCGAGAATTCCGATCGCCCTTTGTCAACTCCGGCCAGCATGGAAATTGACTTGCATTGATTTGTCGGCAAATATGCTGAAAGTCGGGGCGGAAAATGTGGAAAAGGCGGGCGTGCGATCGCAAATTAGTCTCGAATTAATCGATGCTAAGGCCATGCCGTATCCAGACAGTTATTTTGACATGGTGATTTCCAACAGCATTATCCACCATTTGCCCGATCCGCTGCCGTTTTTGCAGGAAGTCAAGCGGGTGTTGAAGCCGCAGGGAGCAATTTTTTTGCGGGATTTGCTGCGGCCGGAAAAAGCGGAAATCAGGGATAATTTAGTCAAGCTGTATGCGGGAGATTGCAACGCGCATCAGAAACAGTTATTCAGCGATTCGTTGCAAGCAGCATTTACGCTGGATGAAGTTGAGGAGATGATCGAAAATGCCGGGTTGGATGGGTTGAGGATTTATGAATCTTCGGACAGGCACTGGACGGCGGAACGTGCTTGGTGCGAGTCTTTGTAGACTGGGGACGATCGCCCGATAAAATTTTATACGCAGTTATTGTACACCTTCAAGCTAAATACTTGCCCAAATCCGAGCAACTGCGGAACCGACCTACGACGCTTTTATTGTCAATTGAGAAGCTGGCGAACAATAACCTAGGAATTCAGACGCTGTTTGTAAGGCATAATCGATTCATGCTCCTTTCCAAAATTGTCTAATCAATTTATTATTTAGTCAAGATGCTTAAGCATCTTATATAAAAAATGTGCGATCGAGATTATGCCGAAAAAGCCCGTTCCGCGACCAGAAAATGAAGAGTCGCATTTGAAGAAGCTCAGGGAAGAACTGGAGATGAGTCAGGAAGATTTGGCGCGAGAGCTTGGCGTTTCGTCGCAAACCATCAGTCGTTGGGAGTTGGGGAAGAATGTGCCGACGTTCACCGTCAAGCAGATGAAAGCTTTGGAGAAATTGCTGGCTAGCATCGGGAGGTCGATCGGCGATTTGCCCGACAATCTGTGATCGAAACAATTAAACAAGCCCACGAATAAATCCGTGGAGCACTTTTTCCAATCTAAAATCTAAAATCTAAAATCTAAAATCTAAAATCTAAAATCACTCGATCGCGCCCTAAGTCTTTAGCTTGATAAAGCGAACGGTCTGCCGCCGCAAGCAGTTTTTCCGGGGAAGTTTCGGGCTGAGGAAACGTGCTCGCTACCCCCAAACTCAGCGTCACGAAAGAACACACCGCTGAATTAAGGTGTTCGATTTCTAGTTCTTTTACCCAAACTCGAATTTGCTCTGCAATCCAAACAGCTATTTCTGACGAAGTGCGGGGTAAAATTACCGCAAATTCTTCACCTCCGTAACGAGCTACCAGAGTCTCCCCCGAAACTGCCCCTGCTGAGTAATGTACAGCCTCAACAATAGTTTTGGCTACCTGTTGCAAACAAGCATCTCCCGCCTGATGCCCGTAAGTATCGTTGTATGTCTTAAAAAAGTCAACATCGCATAAAATCAAAGATAGTTCTGCTGCTGATTCTCCCAATTCTTGCCATTTTTTCTGTAAGTATTCGTTAAAACAGTGGCGGTTGGCAATCTGAGTTAAGCCATCTAAGTTGGCAAGGCGATACAATTCGGAATTAGCTGCTTTTAATTTAGAATTAGCTGCTTCTAACTCGGATTGCGTGAGCGATAAATTGTAATAAAGTTCGCTCATAGACCAAGTAGCTTGTTGGTGAATTTGGGATAAAGCTACCCAGAGTTGATGCACGTCTAAAAGTCGGTAAACTTGAGGTTCTAACTGCACAACAATCGGCTCGTAAAGCAGTTCCGGCGGTCGCTGCACGGAGCGCTGAGCTGCCATGACAATTAAGGCTACTCCTGGTAAAATCAAAATATCGGTTTGAGCTATTTGATACAAGGCTATAATCGGCCTGCAAGCAAATATATCTACTCCGTAAGGGCGGCTCATGCGTTCCATAAATCGCCGACGCGATATCATCCCTAAAAATTCCCCATTTACGGTCAAGATAACTCCCGGAAGCAGCGGGTGAGATTGAAACAACCGAGCTACTTCTTTGGCGAGATATGAGGAGTCAACCTGAAAATTGAATAGAGCCAGATCCTTAAGAGTAGACTCTAAAGATAAATTATTGGGTGAGTTTTCTGGCGAGTTAGACGGCTCAATAAATTCAACAGACACAGCGCAGATCCGAATAAATAATAAAGCAGCAACGAAGCTAGTGTCAACGATTAACTTATATTAGTATTTATTTGCGATCATTGGTTGTATTATTTAGTACACTATTTATAGTAATGGAATAAGCTACTGCGTGAGTTGTTGCCGTACCTGCATTTCATCGATCCATGCTCACTAAATTACAGATTTATTGAATTATTTTCGATTTTTTACTCAATTTTTTACTAGGGGCTTTTTACGGGGTAAAAAAAACGATTTCGGCCCCACTCCGCCGCTCATTGACGGTGCACATAAACTCAAGAAACCTGGTTTTTAAACCGGGTCGAGGCTGTAACGAGGTTTTGCATCAAAAAACGTGGTTTCTGCCCCTGTTCTCAACTCAAAATTCAAAACTCAACCTTCCCTCACCACCCCCAAGTTCCTGGCCCTCCCTTAAACGGGCCGACAATATCTTTGGTAATCCAGCCGCCGTAAAAATCCCCTGGTTGAGATTGCACTAATTCCCCGTCCACATAACAGGCATCCATCTTGCTGGGATAAAAAGCCACATAATCTTTAATAGCTGCAAAAACCTGATTAGGATTGGGATAAAACCAAGCAGCATTTACTACTTCTTTCGACTCTACCGTTACAGTGTAATAACCGGCTTGTCCCTTCCACTCGCACCAAGAACCCCGTAAAGTTTTGTGCAAATATTCCATTTTGATGTCATCGGGGCAGATATAGTAGACAGGAGGGTGACTTGTCTCCAATACCCGCTGAGGGCGGTGCGTGTCGGCGATCGTCACTCCATTAAAAATTATCTGTACGTGTTTGGTCGATTCCTCAAGCCGAGGGGGACGCGGGTAATCCCAAACAGACTCTTCACCAGGGCCCGGCTCTATTCGATCGAAGTTCATTTGCACCATCTCCCCTGCAAAAAAAAAACAATTAGCGACTTAGCATTACAATTTAATGTACCCTTAATCGAGTCGCTGCTTCAGAGCCAACCAGCTTTTCTCAACTCTTGGTAATATGAGTATTCGCGGTATAGATGTTTCTGACTACCAGCCCAATGTCAATTGGCAAGAAGTTGCCCGGGATGGTATTGCCTTTGCTTTTGTCAAATCGACCGAAGGTGCAACGTTCGTTGCCCAAAGTTTCGCTCGCAATTGGGCTGCGATGAAAGCGGCGGGGATTCAACGCGGTGCTTACCACTTTTTTCAACCTGCAAGCAGCATTCAAGAACAAATAGATTTGTTCCTCAAAACAGTCAAACTCGAACCGGGAGATTTGCCGCCAGTCTTGGATGTAGAAACTACAGGCGGTTTGAGTGTGGATCAACTGTGCGATCGAGCCGCAATGTGGTTAGAAGCAGTCGAAAAAGCCACCTTGATGCGGCCGATTATCTACACCTACCCCGGTTTCTGGGACAACCTGGGGACAACACGGTTTGCCGATTACCCACTGTGGATTGCTCACTATACCACTGCTGAGGAACCTTGGGTTCCCGGCGGCTGGAAAACTTGGACTTTTTGGCAGTACAGCGACACAGGCACCGTGTCCGGCGTTTCGGGCAATGTAGACACCAATATTTATGAAAGTGTCCGAGAAGGCGCCGTAAGTTATAAAGTGGCAGACATCCAGAGGGAATTAAGAATTAAAGGTTTTTATCCAGGTGCGATGGATGGTAAATTTGGAACCACTACCACAGCGGCGCTCATCTCGTTTCAGAAATCTCAAGGTCTCAATCCAGACGGCATTGCAAGTCTCCAAACCTGGGCCGCTTTGATGCGAAAATCTCCCAAAGTAGTTGTCCCCCCTCCAGCGCCGACTCCCGCTCCAACTCCCCCTCCCATATCAGCCGTGCGACTGACTCAGGTATTTTCGTCTTATCGAGCTAGCGCTAGCCAAGATACTGCCTTAATTTGGCTGCAAAGTCAAGTTTCTACCTCTATTTTAGGGGAATTCGCTCAAAAATGGCGGGCAACTACCTTACCTCAAGACAGTAATTTGCGATTGATAGATGTCGGCAAATTTTATCGCGGTTTAGCACAACAAGACCAAGCTTTAGATTGGCTGCAAAAACAAATTTCTCCGGCTATTATTGCCGAGTTTGCCCAAAAGTGGCGCTCTCAATCTACTGGCACTAATTCTCCGATTCGGTTAATAGATGCGTGCAAATTTTATCGGGCCGCACCCCAGCAAAACCAGGCTTTAGATTGGCTGGAAGGGCGAATTTCGCCGACCGTTCTATCGGAGTTTTTTCGCAGGTGGCAGAATGCCAATCGATTATAGATTATAGATTATAGATTTTAGATTGACTCTAAAGATGAATCTTGCGGTTTGACATTTTAGAGGGGAAATCTACTCTAAAGATGAGTCTGGGGGTGCTCGATTTGAGATGTGAGCTTTTTGATTGGAGATTGACTCCACAGATGAATCTGCGGGTTGAAGTCCTCTATAATGGAAAAGCAGGGAAATATTGGTATCTGAGATGTAAAATTGACTCCCCATCAAAATTCGTCAAATCCTCTCCCTCTGTGCCCGCATCCCCATCGGACTCTCTAACATAACAGACAATCTCTCGCTTAGCTACAGCTTACTGCCATCTTTGACGCCAAGAGAATTATCTGATAAAGTTATAGCCAATATCAAGGTTTTTTAATCTTATTCGCAAAAATCCAGTGCCGTGCCGAGTTGGTAAGCTGCGCCGAAAATAGCGCCTGCACTCCAATTACCCGCGATCGAACATTTAAAACTAAGCGGGCAGCCTGTAACAATTATATCTATGGAAATCTCCTTTAACATCACCCTGTTGATGGTCATGACCGTCATCTGTGGAATCAGCGCTCAAGTTCTCGCCGCCTATCTGAAAGTTCCGGCGATCGTCTTTTTGCTGTTGTTTGGAATTTTAGCCGGCCCAGACTGCTTCGGAGTGCTGCACCCGAATCTGCTGGGCAGCGGTTTGGAAGTTATGGTATCGCTTTGCGTAGCGTTAATTCTGTTTGAAGGCGGCTTGAATTTGGAATTGCGAGATTTAGGAAAACTTTCCGGCAGCATCCGCAATTTAGTTACCGTAGGCACTTTAATTACGCTAATAGGCGGCGGAATGGCCGCACACTGGTTGGGGGAATTTCCCTGGCCGATCGCATTTTTGTATGCTTCTCTAGTAGTCGTCACAGGCCCGACAGTAATCGGCCCTTTGCTCAAACAAGTATCGGTTGACAAACAAGTCGCAGCTTTGCTAGAAGCTGAAGGCGTTTTAATCGATCCTGTCGGAGCAATTCTGGCGGTATTGGTGCTGAATATTATTTTAAACGGCAATGCTGATTTGGTGGTTTTGTTCCGAGATTTAATCGTGCGGCTTTTCGTTGGCGCAGTCGTCGGAGTTGCGGGCGGTTGGTTGCTGGGATTCATTCTCAAGCGATCGCAATTTCTCTCCGAAGACCTCAAAAACTTAGTAGTTTTAGCCGGTTTGTGGGGGTTTTTCGGTTTAGCAGAAGAAATCCGCAGCGAATCGGGACTGATGGCAACTGTCGTATCGGGCATCGTCCTCAGAGCCGCTGCTGTGCCGGAAGAAAGGCTGCTGAGGAGGTTTAAAGGTCAACTGACAGTCTTGGCTATTTCCATGCTGTTCGTGCTGCTGGCGGCCGATTTATCCCTCGCTAGTGTGGTCGCCCTCGGTTGGGGAAGTTTGTTTACAGTTTTAGCTTTAATGTGGGTAGTGCGGCCGATCAACGTTTGGCTGTGTACTTGGAACAGCGGACTGAATTGGCGGCAGAAATTATTTGTTTGTTGGGTAGCGCCGAGGGGAATTGTCTCAGCGTCGATCGCATCTTTATTTGCAATTTTGCTCACCCAGCGGGGAATCAACGGCGGCGACTCGATTAAAGCCTTAGTTTTCCTAACAATTATTATGACAGTTTTCGTCCAGGGACTAACGGCCGGACGGATGGCTCAACTTTTGGGCATCACCTCAAAATCTGCAACCGGTGCTGCAATTGTGGGGTCAAATCCTTTGAGCAGATTAATTGCTCGCTTGTTTCAAGAACGGGGAGAATCGGTGGCAATTATCGACACGAACCCGGAAGCTTGTGCACAAGCAGAACGAGAGGGTTTGCGGGTGTTTTTGAGCAGTGCTCTCGACCACAGCGTGTTAGAAGAAGCCGGACTAGAATCGATGGGAACTTTTCTGGCAATGACTAATAACGGCGAGGTAAACTTAGTGTTAGCTCAGCGGGCGGCAGAAGAGTTTGCACCGCCGAGGGTTTTGGCAATATTTCCCAAAGATCCGCAAGCAAATACGCCTGCAAATCCGACTAAAATTAATCAAGCTTTTGTCTCGGATTTGTCGCTGAAGGATTGGAACGAATATTTGAGCGATGGCGAAGTAAAATTGGGGGAAACTGAGTTAAAAACAGAGGGATTGCAGTTTCAGATTGCTCACTTACAAGCTTTGGTTAAAGCCGGGGAGTTGGTGCCGCTGCTGCTGGAAAGGCAAGGATACTTGCAAGTAGTGTCGGCGACCCAGATTTGGCAAGCAGGCGATCGAATTATTTATTTGCTGTACGATCCGACACCAAAATTGTTGAAAAGATTGTCTGGTTCGTCGCAGTCTCGCTTGACTTTGGAAAAGCATCAGGTAGTTGAAGAAGTGCCGATTCCTCCTCCGGTTTTAGAGCAGGTTTTGGAAGAAAAATTAGTAATAGCCAAGGAAGAGGAAATTTTGCAGCCGCCAGTTTCTAGGTAGGGGATTAATCCTAGGTCGGACTAGCGCTAATACCAAGCCTGAAAAATTATTGCTACCATAGAATTTTTGGGTTTGTTTTGCTTATTCAATGTGTAGGGTGCGTCGCCGAAAAAAAGTCGATTAAATTTAGGGATCGAGCCAGCTACGCACCTGAAGATTACTGTTGCACGATTGGAAAAATCGTATAAAATCTAGGCGTCCAGCAAGAAGAAGGATAATTTTATGACAGCAGAAGGTTCGTATCAAGCAAGTACGTTCAATCGAGACCTTGAGACAGAAATCCAGCGGTTAAAAGCTCAAGTTCACCTCAGTTGGGCAAAGGAAGCGCGCACTTTAAAGTGGTTCGGCTTGACCGACGGGATGAATGTTATGGAAGCGGGTAGCGGGCCGGGATTCTTCACGGAAAAACTTGTAGAATTCCTGCCCAACAGTTCGATAACAGCGGTAGAAATTGACCCCGTACTGCAGGAAAAAGCAGCAGAATATTTGCACCGAAAAGCGGACGATCGAGTAAATTACGTGCAAGCATCGGTTGGGGATACGGGTCTACCTGCTAACAGTTTTGATTTCGCGATCGCCCGTTTGCTGTTCCTTCACCTCCCCGATCCTGTCGCAGCAGCTAGAGAAATATTCCGCATCTTGAAGCCTGGGGGAAAACTGGTAATTATCGATGCCGATGGGGATCTGTTTTGGCTGACAGATCCACCTTTGTCAGTGGAGACTCTCAAGAAGAAATTAAACCAGGTAACGGCATTGAGGGGTGGCCATGGATACTTTGGACGACATCTGTGTCGGCTTCTGAAAGAAGTTGGATTTGTTAGCGTTGATTTAGAAGTGGCTGTCAGCCACAGCGATATTATCGGAATTGAAGCATTTGAACCTTTGCTGGACTCCGGGCCCATTTTACAAATGGTCAAACAGGGGTTAATTTCAGAGTCAGACATAGAAAGCTACCTGGTTTCGCGGGATGAATTTTTAGCTGCGGGCGATAGACGATTAATGATGAGTTTTTGGCTAATGGCTTGCGGGGAAAAAAATGAATAAAATTAAGGCAATTTTTTTCACTAAACGTTGATATTCCGCCACAGCGAAGCTTCTAGCACTATCGCTAAATTCGCAGCTAACAAAGCAAAATTATCTAACAGTAAAACAAGAAAAACTTCCGAATAAATTCTCCCCTCAGCATTAGGTTAAAACTGCACCTATAGCTCTAGAATCGTATCCGCTCAAATCCGGTAGAATCGTTCTGGTCAAATCGAGTCAACAGTCAAGCATCACGGACGCTGCTACCGAACTCGATCTAATTCATCTGCGTTAATCTGTGTTTATCTGCCCTCATCTGCGGTTTTAAAAAGAGAAATTTTCTGATCGCAGATGACAAGAGATTGACGCAGGTTCAGGCAGCTCAACAGAATAGAGATAGGAATAATTCCGATCCTAAAAAATTGCATATAAAAGCTATAAAATTTCTTCCTATTTCTGAGTTTAGTAACTTTACACCTACTAATCTAACAAATCATTGGAGCCGATCGCGCAAAGGCTGTTTGTGAGAGCCAATGGTTGTCTGTCACATTTTAGCTTAACCAATCAAGTCCTTAGCGAGGCCCTCGTAGACGATCGCACTTTCTACCAACTCCTCAGCATTCAACCCACTTGCCGAATTCCATTAAGAAACTCTGTCTTTGCCTCAATCCTTGAAGGCATTAAAACGCAGCGTACCAACAATTCTAAATCCAACTCCGGCAAAAACTCGCTTCTTGAAACTTGCTCGTAATCATCCTCGCGCAGCCGATAGACAGCAAGCTGATTATTTTCCCAAAACCAAACTTCCGCAATGCGAAGTCGCAGATATTTAGCTAGTTTATTTGTGCTACCGCTAGTAATCGTTACTTCCACGGCTAAATCGGGATGTTCTTTTCTTGAACCTATATAATAAGACTCGTCTGGTTCAAATGATACATCTCTTGCCCGGTTTCTGCGAGTCGCACTACCTACAGGAATATATTCAATTCCCATTTCACAAAAGTAGAGTTGTAGCAAAAAATTAAGAATACAACTGATTGTCTCATGTGCTTCGCCCAGTGTCATAAACTCGATCCACCCATCAAGATAAGTTATCCGCAAACCCGGAGAGTCTGCCATTAAAGATTCGAGATCCTCAAATTGCTCCCAAGTATAATAACCGGGGAGAAGCAATCGCTGTTCCGCAAGCGTACCTTTTTCTTCTAAAAGTTGTGCAGTCACAGGTATCACCATCCTATTTTAAATATTACTAGCCCCTACCCAGGACAAACCAGGCAGGGGCATTCACTCATATTCTAACTTAATGAACTAGCTCGATCGCCCTTTTAGTCAACGCCTCAGCAGTCAACCCATTAAACGCCATCAACTGACCAGCACTAGCAGTAGTTTCCCCCCGCTTCCAAGCGAAAGTATCCCGCTTGCAATTGCTGCGGAGCATCACAGGTTCCAACATCCCAGAAGCACCGCCTGTCACGCCAATCAAAGCATCTCCGCCAAACAATTCGGCAAATTTCTCATCGCTCAAAAAGCCGCCGTCAGCTTCCGAACAAGTATCCCAAGCAACATCGCTAGCACGATACAAACGCCGGGGATTCACAACAGAAACAATCCGCACTCCAATCCCTTCTGTTTCCAAAAATGCCGCCGCTTCAAACACTGGCATTAACGTCATGTCGCCGACAACTGCAAACACAACTTTCTTGCTCCCCCCTTGATTCTGGGAAGCTTGCGGGGAATCGACTTCGTGCAGCACTATTGCACCGTCTTGCAAAGCTTGGCGAGTCTGTTCAAAAGTAGTGCGAATTGGCAGCGGCGACTTGCTCGCAGTAATCACAACTCCCTTATTTTTAGCAGTCAAAGCCCACTCGTAACAAGCTTGAATGCTGTTAGCATCCGGTGGAAACAAAGGAAATACATTTCCGTTCCGCATCATCGCCGCAAAATAAGCCTCAATTTCCGGCCGCTGGTGCGTCCAACCGTTGCGGCCTTGTTCCAATGCACCCGCTGTAAATAAGGTGACAGTTGCCGGAGTTGGACGGCGCAATTCTGCCATTGCTTGGGTTACAGTTTGCCAAATTGGTAAACCGTTGATAGCAAAAGATTCGTAGGAACACCACAAACTCCGCGCTCCAAATAGCGATAAACCTACGGCTAAACCGGCGCAAGCATCTTCGCTCAAAGGTTCGTAAACTTGGCCGTTTGGCGATTGATTGTACAGGTCATCTGTCGTTGGGTGAATAATTTTGAGAGCTTGGTTGATATTGGCAATTGCCGATGCTTCATTGCCGTCAGCATTAGTAACAAGAAAATTACGATCGCGCTCGCCAACTTTCCCTACCAAAACCCCCATTGCTGTTGTCGAAATCTTCGGTTCTCCCCCAACTGCAAATTCTTCTAAAGGCAATTCGCCTAAATCTGCCAGCGGCAATGTAAACTCAGTAACAACTGTTTTCGCCGCCGGCCCGCCGCCCGCACGCTCGCAATTTGTCCGCACCAACTCCCAAGCACCAGCAGTCAAAGCGCGCTCTTTTAAAGCACTGATAATGTGCGGAGCATCCAGCGTATCTTTCGGATAAAGGTTGTGAGATTTTGCGCCGCGCGCGTGGACGCCGGCACCTTTCAACTGTTTGATGATAAATACAGTTAATTTGCCGCCGAGAGCAGATTTGGCTGCTTTGTCAACTCCTTGTAAAACAGCTTTGGTAAATGCCATGCGCTGTTCGAGCGAAAAAGCAGTGCTGTCAACATAATCTTCCGGCTGATTTTTATCGTCAAATTCCTTAGCATCAACTAAGATAACTTCTTCAAAACCGTTGCCTTGCCAATAAGCTATCATTTCAGCATTAGTTTTCGTCGAAACCATACTGTGATGTTCCTGAGAATATCCGTTCCAAACTAACACTGGCAAAAAGTTAGTAGCTTTGGGATAAGCAGTGTGGAAATGCGCCATGCTGCTCATCGGATACGGTTCGCCCATGCCACCGTCGCCCATTGTGAAAGCAAACAGTTTTTCGGGGTGTAAAAGCGCTCCAGCCATTGCGAAATGCTGCCCTTGTCCGAGGGGGCCTGCCGGCGCTAAAAGGCCGGGAATGAAACCGGAAAGATGTCCTAACAAACCGTCTTTTTCTCGGAATTTATCGCGTACTTGCTGCACGTTGAAAATTCCCATATCCTCCAAAGATCGATCGAGAAACATGGCACTGTAAAATCCCGGCGCGTGATGGCCGACTTCGGTGACAATGTTCTTGTGTCCGAGCATTACCAGCGCTGCGTAAGCCTCAGCTTGGCTAGCAAAACCCCCCGGATGTCCCGATGCCTTGCTGGCGGTAACTTGCAGCGTCAGGTAGCGCAGGGCGTCTGCTCCCAGCATAGTTTGAAAGACGGCGGCGGGATCGGCAGGATCGGCGATCGACTTGCTCCCCTCGGCGATCGCAGGTGCTTTCCCGTAAGTCTCAAAACCAGGGAGTGTTTCCGAAAAATATTGAATGCCTTCGCAAAAAGCGGGCGTTGTTGACGTTGCCTGCGGGGTAGTTGCTGTCATGCTTGATACCTAAAAAATTTGAATTCGATTAATGTAAGAGTAATTTTATAGCTTCCGCGTTCCAAAAAATCATGAGTTCTATTATGTCAGTGATAAATAAGTAAAATATCTCAATTTTTAAGCTAACAAGTAGTTGTTTGAGAACCCCGACTTTTTGCATAAGTCGGGTTTCTGTGTTTACCCATTACTAATCCATCTCAAATCCCAAATCTAAAATTGTTCCAGCCGTTCCCGGACATCGATATAAAGCGCAGTACCGCTTTCAGAAAGAGAAGGCACAGCCTTTTGATTCCCCAGCCAAACAAAAAAACTGCTAAGTGCAGGAGTCGGATCTTGATCGCGGCGCAGCGTGTAGATCAAACCTTCGCAAGGCCCATTAACGCGGCTTGTAGTGCAAATCGCTTTCTGGTTATTTACAATGCCCACCGTGACATAATTTAGCTGTTTATTTCGGTTATAATTTTCAAGGCGCTGAGTCACTTGTTGGCAGCGAGTTAGAGGATCGTAGCCCGAACTAGAAAAGAAATTAGAATTCCAGCGAATCCAAGGCTCCCTGAACCCTTGCGGATTTTGATACACAGTGACGGGCTCGCCCGTCGAGGTATCGCACACAAATCCTCCATAACCCAGACTCGGCTGGTTTTGACCAGAGGCGGTGCTGATTGAAAGATTGCTGAGAATATCAAATCCGTTACGCTTATTTTGTGATAGCAACTCCCTAAAAGCATCGATCGGGATTGCTGCGTTCAACCCCGTTTTTATCTCCTCAATCTGACCGTTCCACTGACTTCTAATTGTGCCAACAGTATCCCCCTGGCCGTGAATTCCTACCACCCTGCCATCAGCATCAAATACAGGCCCGCCACTCATCCCGCGCCTGGTTACAGCTTGGTAGCGCAGACGATACCCCGATGAGGCGCTGCCCAAGCGAGAAGAGATGATACCAGCAGTAAACTCAAGTTTTCGTTCAAATCCCGAAATTGGCAGCGGATAGCCAGAAACGTAAATAGCAGAACCAACAACAGCACGTTCTGACTGGCCAATTGGTGCTACTGGATACTGTTCTCGGCTCTGAAACTGTATCAATGCCAAGTCTATATCCCTGTCATTTTTCGGTAGTCGCTGTATTCTAATCGCAGCATAGTCCTTCTCCAAATGAGTGCGAATGCTGTATTTTTGAGCGAGGCTTGCCACTACATGATTAGCTGTCAGAACAGTGTAAATATTACCCTGTTTGGCAATAATTACTCCCGATCCGCTAGCAAAAAAACCCAGCGTATTGTTGACTTCCACAGTTGTCAAGGTCGCTAGCTGGGCAATTTCTTCGGCTGTTTTGGCACAGGCAGCATATTGTTGGCTGACAACCGCCGTCACTGTTAATGCACCTGTCAAGATGATTGTTAGCGCGTCAAACCGCAAACTCCACACATTCATCGATAACTCCCTAGATAAGACGAGGCGAACTGCAAGTATATACCGAGCGGAATTCCCCAACTGGATTTAACCATTTTCTTCCATAATTCCGCTATTAATTCATATCAAATCCGGGTACATCGGAATGATATAGAGGAAACGGCACTGACGTTTCCCTACAATTAATCGCGGTAGGGAAACGGCACTGCCGTGTCGAAAGCTGTGGGTAATATTAATTTCGATGCTACCGAATTTGATATCACTTCCATCTTCAAAAGCATAGACGCCAAAATTTGGATCTCGATACTTGCCCCTACCGTTAATCCCAACCAAGAAACCTTTGGCATTAAAAATCGGGCTGCCACTCATGCCGATTTTAACCTCATTTGTATAGCCCAAGCTATAACCTTGAGCCAAAGATTTGGGTAGCAGCACCGAAACGAAGTCCGCCCCGCCGCCCAAGCCCCAACCTCAGCAACCCTAGGAGACTGCCAGCACGGGATCTGACACCGATCCTGGCTCGCTGCTGAATGGTGCTATTTTATACTCGATCGCCCTGGGAAACTGAACGATCGCCAGATCGATATCGCCCAGCCGCCTCAGAACTCCTAGCAGTGGGTGGAGGAGACCGTCGTCGGCGACCATTGTCCGATCGCCACAACCTACCAGCTAGTCAGCACTCTATAGGTGTGGCCCTGCTGCCGGACGATCGTCCCCGAACCCCAAGATTTCCCCGTCTGGATGCGTACCGCTGTTTAACGTGCCAAGTTTTCCACATCCACCCTTGGAATTGGTGACGAAATGGAAAATTTTTCCATCTTTAAGGCAGTCCCGACGGCGGGGAAAAAGGGGGCAGTTGCGCCTCATCATCCATTTTTTCCCCTAGCTTTTCCCTGACATCAATGTAAGGAATTTTACTGGTTTCATCAAAAGACGGCATCCCGACATATCCTTGGCGCCAAGCCAACAAATTATACAAAGAGCCGATCGGGTCTTGGCCGGGTCTGAGGGTATAAATCAAATTTTGACACAGCCCATTGACTTGATTCGCCGTGCAGATGACGTTCTGGCCGTTCATCTGACCTGCAGTAATGTACTTAAGCATTCGTCGGCGGCGATAGGTTTCGAGGCGTTGACTCACTAATTGACACCGAGTTACCGGATCGTACCCAGAACCGGAGAAATAATCGGAAGTCCACTCAATCCAAGGCTCTACGGCACCTTGAGCGTTTTGGTACACCGTCACCGGCGCACCGGTCGAGGTACTGCACCAAAATCCACTTTCCCCCTGTGCTCGCCGAGCGTAACTAGGTTGAGAAGCAACCGTCAAGCCGCTGAGGGCGATCGCTGTTGCCACCAAAACTTTTGTCAATAATTGCTGTTTCATGATTTTTTCACTGTGTTTTATGAGATTTGGCACAAAATCAGCGAACGCTCCTATAACACCCTTGACACGCCTGTTCGTTACAGATCGGCTGACTGGGGAATTATGTGATTCACGACTTGACCAGAAAGCAGTTTTTTTTACGAAAACACTTCGTTGCAGCTCTTATGCCTGGTTAAAAAACCCGGTTTCTTTGCTCTTGATTCGTAAGTTTTGATATTGTTCGCGACTTGCACATTCCCTCTAACGGCGATTTCGGCGCTGTTAAAAAAGCGCTCCGAAGGCGAGCTTAAAATGCCCCCGCCAGTCTGAACTATGTTGTCATTACTACTAATCCAACTCAGGCTGTCGCAAACCGGAAAGAGGCTCTTGGTCTCAGACATTGGGATGGCTCGAATTGCAACGGTACATCTGACCACTGACACGGTATTTGGTATCACTTAAGCTCTAGGTCGCTAGCTTTATCTGCTGAGATACGGAGACGCCTGGGTTGCACGTATGAGGGGTATTACCCTATGTGCCTGATCGAACACTAAATTGAACGTATTAACCAGAACTCTTAACTTGTTTTCATCTCCGGATTAGGGATACCTAGAAATACTTCTAAGTGAGTGTAATCAGGGAGTAAGTGCTTTCTACCACCAAAGTTCATCCTCGGTACACTAACGTTTAGTTGAGTATTAAAAACTATGAACCGTATCTGCAAACAGTTCGGGTATTTAGCGACTGGATTAATTCTGACTGGCGCTAGCAGTTGTTCTAGCTATGATGCAGCTAACTCGGCCGAAAACCAGAGGCAATTCCCAGCAAGCGGGCGTCAGTTCCCACACTTACAGCTAATGGGAAATCAAATTGAGGCTCGATCGAGCCAATTAACGCAGCCTTCTAACTCTGTTGCCTCAGTTTTAGGCAGTGCTGCCCTCTCAGAAAATACTGCCACCGTTACGGTTTATAAGGTAGACAATCTGTGTCAAACTCTGAAGCCGGAAACAGTTACAGGCCCAGACAAACAGTTAATGTCATCCGCGGTTAATGAAGTGTTAAAGCAGCAGATTTTCGATAGTCTTGGTTTGGCTGGTTATCGCCTCAAGATCGATCGCAACCTCGGAATAGCTACCGTGGATCTGCGAGCCTCCGGAAATTCGCGGCAGAAATTGCAAAATCTGTCCAGTTGTCAGATGTTAGGTTTGTTCGGGGGCGTGCGCCAAACTTTAACCAGTTATGCTCCTTGGCAAATCAAAACTGTTCGTTTTACAGAGCTTGGAGAGGATATTTTGAGTACCGTTCGAGAATAAGCTATTAAAATTATTGGAGATGGGACTTACGCAATTCTCCCCTTAAAAACAAGGGTTGGGAGGGATTGAACAAACCTTCAAACCGTTTGAGATTTCTTGATGCTGCTAAGTCCTGTGACCCAAACCCAGGTAATTCCTATGACACTACCTAACGGCCCCAAAGCTCCACCCCTTGTGCAGCTAATTCAATGGATCGGCGATCCCCTGACATTCATGGATAAATGTGCCAAACAATACGGCGACATTTTCACAGCTAGAGTGAACAACGGGCAACCATTGGTGATGATCGACCACCCGCAAGCTGTCCAGGAGATGCTCAACAGCAGCGCGTTTCACGCTCCAGGCCGCCTGAATAGTATTCTCAAAGCGCTCGTGGGAGAACAATCCATGTTTCTCCTCTCAGGAGAAAGGCACAAACGCGAGCGCCAATTATTGATGCCACCCTTTCACGGGGAACGGATGCGGAATTACGGCCAACTAATTTGCGATATTGCTCAAGATGTTGCTAGCAAATGGTCGGTCGATCGACCTTTTGTGGCCCGCAACGCGATGCAGGAAGTCACCATGCGGATAATCTTGCAAGCTGTCTTCGGGCTCGATGACGGGCCGCGATTGGAAGAGCTCAGGCCCCTACTTGCCTCAGTCCTCGATATGACCAACTCTCCCCTGCGATCGAGTATGCTGTTTTTCGGCTGGATGCAGCAAGATTGGGGCTCTTGGAGTCCTTGGGGACGCATGAAACAGCGGCAGCGGAAAGTTGACGCACTGATCGACGCGGAAATTGAAGAACGCAGACAGCAACCAGACGCCAACCGCACCGACATTCTCAGCTTAATGATGGCCGCCCGCGACGAAAACGGGCAACCAATGACCAATGAAGAATTGCGCGACGAGTTGATGACGCTGCTGGTGGCAGGCCACGAAACCACAGCAACGGCCCTAGCTTGGGCATTTTACTGGATTCACAGTTTGCCCTCGGTGCGCCAGAAGTTGCTGCAAGAATTGGACAGTTTGGGGGAAAATCCCGACCCGATGGAGATTTTCCGCTTACCTTACCTGAGTGCAGTTTGTCAGGAGACCCTGCGAATTTACCCCGTGGCAATGCTGACGTTTTCGCGAGAAGTTCTCAGGCCCGTGGAACTGATGGGACATCGACTCGAACCGGGGACGGTTGTCATCGGCTCGATTTATTTGACCCACAGACGGGAGGATTTGTATCCAGAACCGCTGCAATTTAAACCGGAACGGTTTTTGGAGAGGCAATTCTCGCCTTATGAGTATTTGCCTTTTGGAGGCGGCAGCCGCCGCTGTATCGGCTTGGCGCTGGCGCAGTTGGAGATGAAACTCGTGCTGGCAACCATTTTGCGGGATTTCGACCTAGTATTGGCCGAGAAAAAGCCCGTACAGGCCAAACGCCGAGGGGTGACTTTAGGGCCTGCCGGCGGCGTGCGGATGGCCCTGCTGGGGCGGCGGATGCGGCAGCAGAAGCCTGAACCTGTTGTTAGTGGGGTTTAAAGTCGCAGCAGTTGCAGCGGGCGATCGAACTTTCAGCTTTGAGTGCAAACAATTGAGGGAGAATGTGCGATCGTCCGCAAATGCCACCATTTTTTGTAGCACCCGCTACAGATAAATAGCTAGAATCCTTAACCTGTAACCATCGCCCATCTCAATTTTCAAATTTTCAGTCTAAAATAGTTGCAGCCTTGCAAACACAGCCTGAAAGCAAAAGTGGGTGATTGCAATAGTCCTCTTGATATCTCAAAAGCCTGCCTGCCATACTTTAAAAACATATGCATACCCTGTTATTCAGCAAGGTCGGAAGCGTGTTGGCATTGCCAGCAATCTTCCGGCCTCTTTATTTTTTGGGCTACTTGAGGCATTGGGGACAAGATGCAGAAGGCAAGGCAAAAGTATAAATTCTCCCCCTGTCCTCGTCTACCCCTGTCCCCAATCTAGAGCTTCTGCCTCTAATTCCAATAGAATCCGACAGCAAGTTTAAGGAATCACTAAGGAATAATTAATAACTTGTTAAATTATCTCCTTCTGCCCTTTTCTCAATCTTCTGTTTTCAGAAATTCCGATACCGAGACAGACTTCGGGAGACTCTCCAGATCTTGAATTTCGCTTTCGTGGGCAAAGAACTCGACTTCTTTGTCGTCAATCTGGATCTGATAGCTAGCGGTAGCTGTCACAACCCGTCGCTTTTTTTTATCTTCTATTAAAACCCAACACACGACAGGTCTTACCCATCTCTCAACGTGCTGGCTTTGCTTCGTACTCCCAAAGGCATACCAGCCTTTCGCTTCAATAATTTGAAGCACTTTAAAATCGTTATTTGCCATATATTTATATCGCGTTAACTTCAGTATTCTTCTTAGATAGAACTGCTAGCTTACTAAGCAGGGCAAAGGTTTTGCAATTCCAAGCCGCACTAGATAACCTGATTTTTATTCAAGAGAAGCGGGTTGATAAGGCATTGTCTGCGTTGTTGCCCGCTAAATGTAGTGCGAGCTTTTTGTACTCTCCCACAATTACTGTCAAGTATCTATACCGCATCCTCAAAAATTATTCTCGCATTAGCCTCAACAGCAGCCTACTAGACCTTAGCTAGCTGCATCTAACTGGATGCCAACTGCTTCTAACGCCGGGTTGGTGAGAGCGATCGGCATACAATCTTGTTAAGAATTTTTGCTGCAATCAACTATCATCTTTACCCGATGGGGTAAAACTTAACTAGAGGTTGCTGCTTTCAATTCTAAGCCTCGGCGCGCCTAATTCCTAATTAATTGTATGGTGTAGTTGATAATTGCCAAACCGTCGATCGCACTCAACAGCCGTGTCTAACTCTTCGATTACCATCACCGTTAAACTTTTCGCCGCCTTCGGTGAAGCCTACGGCGTTTCGGAACTTACATTAGAACTTCCTCCCGAAACCCCAGTGTCTCAAGTGCTCGAAAGCTCGATCGCCCAATATCCTCAATTAGAACAATGGCGCGATCGCACCCGCTTCGGCCTCAACCTGGAATTCGTCTCCCCCGACACCATCCTCCAAGACGGCGACGAAGTTGTACTCATCCCTCCCGTCAGCGGCGGCTAGGCTGAGTTGGTTAATCAAAAATTCGAGGTTTTGTAGTTGTGTTCGATCGCACGACTGCCCAATTGCGATCCCAAAAAAGGTTTATTAAGTTTTGTAACAATTTCGTCGGCAAATCATCCTTGAACTCGATCTGGATCGGGTGCGGGCCTGACAATCTGGATTCCCAGCCCGATCCTGAAAACAAGTCAAATCCTTGTGGAGTGGGCGTTCTGCTCGCCCAAATATCTAAGTTAAATACACCGCTGTTTAACTCAAAAGTAACTGAAAAATCAATCCCGACTAAAAAAATCGGGTATGGTTGACGGGCTAAATTGACCGTGCTAATCTTGCACAAGACTAAGAAAACATCGCAAAACTAGAGAGTTGAGCTATGACCCAGGCGACCAGAACCCAATCCACAGCAGCAACCTTCACAGCCCTTAAATGTAAAGAATGCGGTGAAGAGTACGAACTCCAAGCCAAGCACGTCTGCGATTGCTGTTTTGGCCCGCTTGAAGTCAAGTACGACTACGACGCCATCCGCCGCACCGTCACTCGCCAAACCATCCAAGCCGGCCCCAACTCAATCTGGCGCTACCGCGCATTTTTACCAGTTGCTACAGATAACGTCATCGATGTCGGCACCGGCATGACTCCTCTATTAAAATCCCACCGCTTGGCGCGCCGCCTCGGTCTAAAAAATCTTTATATTAAAAACGATGCCGTCAATATGCCCACTCTGAGCTTTAAAGACAGAGTGGTGTCAGTAGCCCTCAGCAGAGCCAGAGAATTGGGTTTCACAACGGTATCCTGTGCCAGCACCGGCAATTTAGCTAACTCCACCGCTGCGATCGCCGCCCACGCCGGACTCGACTGCGTAGTCTTCATCCCCTCAGACTTAGAAGCAGGCAAAGTCCTCGGCACTCTGATTTACAATCCAACTGTCATGGCAGTTCACGGCAATTACGACCAAGTTAACCGCCTCTGTTGCGAAGTCGCCAATACACATGGCTGGGGATTTGTCAATATCAACTTGCGTCCCTACTATTCCGAAGGCTCAAAAACCCTCGGCTACGAAGTTGCCGAACAGCTAGGCTGGCAATTGCCCGATCACATCGTCGCTCCCCTCGCCTCCGGCTCTTTGTTCACAAAAATTTACAAAGGCTTTAATGAATTCATCGAAGTCGGTTTAGTTGATGAAAAGAAAGTACGGTTCAGCGGTGCCCAAGCTGACGGCTGTTCCCCCATCGCCCAAGCATTCCGCGAAAACCGTGATTTCGTGAAACCGGTGAAACCGAATACAATTGCTAAGTCGATCGCGATCGGCAATCCAGCCGACGGTATGTACGCCTTGGAAATCGCCCGCAAAACAGGTGGCAACATTGAATCCGTCAGCGACACCGAAATCATCGAAGGCATGAAACTGCTAGCAGAAACAGAAGGCATATTCACTGAAACCGCAGGCGGCACCACAATCGCAGTCTTGAAGAAACTCGTAGAAGCAGGTAAAATCAATCCCGATGAAACCACCGTCGCTTACATCACCGGCAACGGTTTGAAAACGCAAGAAGCAGTTCAAGGCTACATCGGCGAACCCATCACCCTCGAACCGAAACTAGAAGCGTTCGAGCGCGCCCTAGAACGCGCCCGCACACTGGAACGCTTAGAATGGCAACAAGTTTCTGTTTAATAGTTATTGGTTATTGGTTATTGGTTGTTGGTCATTGGTTATTGGTTATTGGTTATTGGGATCAACAACTAACAACTAACAACTAACAACTAACAACTAACAACTAACAACTAACAACTAACAACTAACAACTAACAACTAACCATGACTGTTAAAGTTTTAATTCCAACCCCCCTGCAAAAATTCACCAACAATCAAGCCACCATCGAATGCGCCGGCGATAACATTTCCGAACTAATTGAATCGCTGGAAACAAATTGTCCCGGCATCAAAAAAAGCCTGTGCGACGAAAAAGGAGAGCCCCGCAGATTTCTCAACTTCTACGTCAACAGCGAAGACATCCGCTTTTTGGACGGCTCAAAAACTGCTCTTCAAGATGGCGATGAAGTCAGCATTGTTCCAGCAGTTGCTGGTGGCTGATTTTGCAACCGCAGATGGTGGCAGATAAACACAGATGAACGCAGATAGAATTAATTACTATCTGCGTTCATTTGCGTTTATCGACGGTTAAAAACTATTCCCTCATTTAGTGAGGAAATGTATTTATGAAATCAAATCTAGGCTTGTAGTTGCGCTTGGGCGTCCAAGCGCAACTACAAAACCTAAAACTCCTTTGTTGGTTCGCAGTGCGTCCGAGAATTATCGCCCTAAGAAGCTGCCCTTGCAGCAGTCCGGGGACGGCGCCGGCCCGTCACCTGATTGGCAGGAGATGGCAAGGATGGGGATGATGCCGATGATGGCGATGCCGAGGATGGGGAGGATAATAGCTTAGGTGCTTCTAGGGAACCGGGAGATGCTGCTACTTTTTCCGATCGCACTGCTTCTTCAGGAATCTGCATCAGGAATACCAGCAGCGGATTGCTTTGAAGTTCCCGGCGCATCACTCGCTGAATAGCCTTTTCTATTTGCGTTTGAACTCCTACCCAGTCAACATCAACTTGTGAGTCAGCAGTGGCGGGTTTGACAAATTCTGACCAGCGATCGCTCAAAACTGTTTCAATGGTTTGAGTGATTAATTTGATCACCTCCGCACGATCGGCTGATGTCACTACGCCTTTCAAGTGGACTTCTGGTTTTGCAACTAATTTGCCTTCCCAATTCAAAGCCGCCGCTACAGTTACAACGCCATCTCCGGCCAACTGCTGACGTTCCTTGAGGACGCTGGCTTTGACAACGCCCGATCGAGAAGCATCTACTAATTCAATTCCTGAAGGCACTTGACCAGCCACCCGTATCGAATTTTCAGTTAATTCTACGACATCGCCGTTGTCAATAATCACCATATTGCTGGCGGGAATGCCCATGCTTTGAGCCGTCTTGGAGTGCTGGATCAGCATCCGGTGTTCCCCGTGAACCGGCAAGAAGAACTTGGGACGAGTCATGTTAATCATTAACTTTTGGTCTTCTTGACAGCCGTGGCCGGAAACGTGAATGCCTTTGTCGCGGCCGTAAACCACGTGTGCTCCCAGCATCATCAGTTTATCGATCGTGTTTACCACTGCGATCGTATTTCCCGGAATCGGATTAGCTGAGAAAATGACTGTATCGCCCTTCCTAATTTTCAGTTCGTGATGTTCGCCGTTAGCAATGCGAGTCATCGCCGCCATCGGTTCGCCTTGGGAACCTGTAGTTAAAATCAGTACCTTATCTTCAGCCAAATTGCGGATTTCTTTCAGCGGTTTGAAAATACTATCTTCGCATTTGATGTAGCCGAGATTGCGGCAGTGAGCGATGACGTTAAGCATCGACCGGCCAACTACTCCGACATAGCGATTGTTTTTCTTAGCCAAGTCCAAAACAATTTGCAATCGGTGTACCGAGGAAGCAAACGTTGTCACCATCACCCGTCCCGGTGCTTGAGCGATAATTCTGTCTAAATTCGGAGCAACAGAACGTTCCGAAGCAGTAAAACCGGGAACTTCCGAGTTAGTAGAATCGCTGATCAAGCACAGCACGCCTTTCTCGCCGTACTCGGCCAGCTTTTGCAAATCAAAATGCTCGCCGTCTACAGGAGTGTGGTCAATTTTAAAGTCTCCGGTGTGGATCACAATTCCCACGGGAGTGTGAATTGCCACAGTAAAACTGTCGGCCATCGAGTGAGTGTTGCGAATGTATTCTACTAAGAAATTCTTGCCAATTCTGACAGTATCCCTGGGTCGAACCGTTCTCAATTCAGTGCGGTGAGACACTCCGGCTTCTTCGAGTTTTCCCGCTAACAAAGCCATCGCCAAACGGGGGCCGTAGATGACGGGAATTTCAAATTGTTTGAGGTGATAAGGGATACCGCCTATGTGATCTTCGTGACCGTGAGTCACGATCATACCTTTAATTTTGTGACTGTTTTCCCGCAGGTAAGTCATGTCTGGGAGGACAATATTTACCCCGTGCATTCCATCTGTCGGGAACGCTAAACCGGCATCTAAAAGAATTATTTCGTCGCCGTACTCGAACACACAAGTGTTTTTACCGATTTCGTGCAGCCCGCCGAGGGGAATAACTTTTAGAGCAGATGCAGTTGTATTTTTGATCATGCGTATCCTTTGTTAGTTATTTTTGTTATTGGTCTGTGGTCTTTCGTCTTTCGTCTTTCGTCTACTGTTCGTTGGTAGGGCGATATTTTTCCAAATATTTATGGAAAACTCCCTGGCGGGTTTTACTATCCCGTACAGTCAGTTGTCTTGGGTCTTCATTCTTCTATCTTCAGTCTTTAATCCTTGACTGTTAGCTACTTACTAACACTTAATTACTAATGACTGATGACTCAGAACTAATGACTGATAACAACCAATATTCAGTTGTCTGAAAACTCGTTCTCGCTCGTCTTGCTAGCTGATACTGCTGCTAGCTGACTCAGTACGTCCTTTAACTTTTGAGTTACCTCAACGGGCGGATCGCACAGGGGCGGACGGGTGGAGCCTACATCCCAGCCTTGAAGTTTGAGAGCTGTCTTGACGGGAATGGGATTTGTGGTGAGAAAAAGAGCTTTAAACAGGTCAAAAAGTTGCAAGTGAATCTGGGTAGCGACTTGAACTTGACCGGCCTCGAAAGCTTCGATCATCTGTTGCAGTTGCTCTCCTACCAGATGGCTGGCTACGCTAACTACACCAGATCCTCCTACCGCCAACATTGGCAAAGTTAGGGAATCATCTCCAGAATAGATGGCAAATTCAGGGGATGTCAAGCACCGAATTTGACTTGCTTGATCCAAGTTGCCACTTGCTTCTTTTACGGCCACAATGTTGGGGATTTCTGCCAATCGAGCCACCGTCTCCGGCAACATATTCTGACCAGTGCGACCGGGGATGTTATATAACATTATAGGCAATTCTGGAGCAGATTGCGCGATCGCCCGAAAATGATTGTATAAACCTTCTTGCGGGGGTTTGTTGTAATAAGGAACCACCTGCAAACAGCCGTCTAACCCGAGTTTAGCTGCTTTTTTCGTAGCTGCGACTGCTTCTGAAGTAGAATTCGATCCGGCTCCGGCGATTACCAACGCCTTACCGGCCACCGCCTTTTGTACCACCTGAAATAATTCGTACTCTTCATCCCAGGTCATAGTGGGAGACTCGCCAGTAGTGCCGCACACTACCAAGCTATCTGTACCGCGATCGGCTAAATGAACTGCCAATTGTTCTGCTACCGCATAGTTAACGCTGCCGTCTTCCTTAAACGGCGTAATCATTGCAGTCAGAACCCGTCCAAACTTTACCACACTTTCTCCGATTTTAGACTGTTGATTTTTGATTTTAAATTTTTGATTTCAGATGAAAGGTTTATCTAAAATCCCCAATTTCAATTTCCAAATTGCCAGGGCTACCGCTAATTAGAAGCCGCCGCCACTTGGGTTCGCAACAAATTTTTTTCGACCAGCAACTCAGCTATCTGCACCGCATTTAAAGCCGCCCCTTTGCGGATTTGATCGCCAGACAGCCACATCTCCAACCCGCAGGGGTGAGAAATATCTTGGCGAATCCTGCCAACTAACACCTCATCCTTACCGCTGGCTTCTGCTGGCATCGGGAAATAATTAGCTTGCCAGTCTTCTACCAGCTTAACCCCGCTTGCCTGCTTTAAGATTTCCCTGGCCTCGATCGCGCTAAAAGGCTCTGCAAACTCTAGATTAATCGCTTCCGAATGAGCCCGCAGTACGGGAACCCGCACACAAGTTGCCGTAATTTTAATCTCGTCCGTACCAAATATCTTCCGAGTTTCGTTTACCATTTTCATCTCTTCTTCACAATAACCCAAATCATTAATCGGGGTGTTGTGCGGAAACAAATTAAATGCTAAAGGGTAGGGAAATATATCTGTTTTGGGCGTTTCCCCCTGCAAAATTGCTCTTGCTTGAGCTTTCATTTCCTCCATTGCCCTCGCCCCCGCCCCGCTGGCAGACTGGTAAGTGGCTACAACTATGCGCTTTACCGGCATAACTTTGTGAAGTGGCCAAACCGCAACTGCCATCAAAATAGTCGTGCAATTGGGATTAGCAATTATACCTCGGTGAGCTGCTGCTGCTTGGGGATTGACTTCGGGAACCACTAGCGGTACCGTCGCATCCATGCGGAAAGCGCTAGAATTGTCAATTACCAATGCCCCGGCTGCCACCGCTTGCGGAGCCCATAATTTAGAAGTAGAGCCGCCGGCAGAGGCGAGCACCAGATCTACATTATCAAACGATCGCCCCGAAACTGCTTCGACCGGCAGCATCTCACCGCCAAAAGGCAAAGTTGTGCCTGCTGAACGTTCCGAAGCCAGCAGCTTCAAGTTAGAAATCGGAAAACTCCGGCTGTGCAATAGTTCTAGCAACTCGGCACCGACAGCGCCGGTAGCTCCTAAAATGGCAACTCGATAGGATTGAGACAAATTAGTTTCCTCCAGAAATTATAGTTTCAACGATCGAAATCAAAAATTTAAATAACTGCAATTCTCAATATCAAACTTAATTAATGTTATGCCAGATCGGGAGCATGAGAGGATAGCAATGGTGCAGTTAACGGAAACAGGCGATCGAACTTCCCGATCGATCCGTGCGATCGTAGCCAATGCCAGTTTAGCATCTTTTGCAGCTCGCCCACGCCCAATCCGCATCCGGTTAAGTTTTGCGATATATCTGCATTTTCGCAGGCGCATCCATTGACTTTGACTGGCCACAGAGGCCGGCAAGATTGACATCACAGGGCGATATGTGCTATGGTGCATCGGCAATTAGTGGACTTAACCTCCACATTCCTAGCAGCAAAAGCTAGTATCGTCAAACCAAAACTATTTGGCAAGAGCCAAAAAAGTAGCCGGAAATGACTTACAGTCTCATCCGGTAAAGGTGTTGTAGTTGTGCCGTTACGAGTCAAAGCGTAACAAAATTAAAATGCAGGCAAAGTCAGATTTGTATGTATTTTATTACACTATTGTTAAATATCACAAAAGCCGATGAAAGTAACCCAGGAAAAACTTCCAGCTAGCCAAATTGGTCTGGAAATCGAAGTACCGTCAGAAAAGTCAAAACAAGCTTACGAGCAAGTAATTAAACAATTTGCTCGCGAGGTAAATATTCCTGGGTTCCGCAAAGGCAAAGTTCCCCGTCAAGTTTTGCTACAGCGCCTAGGCCAGACTCGCTTGAAAGCGACGGCTTTGGAAAATTTGATTAATGATTCCCTGCAAAAAGCCCTCGAACAAGAAAAAATTGCTGCAATTGGCAGTTTTGAACTTCGCACCGAGTTTGAAGAATTACTAGAGAAGTTCGATCCAGAACAGCCTCTGATTTTTTCGGCGAAGGTTGACGTACAACCCGAAGTGAAAATGGGTCAGTACACAGGTTTGCAGCTTCAAGCAGAAGAAGCTAAGTATGATGAGGGTCAGGTAGATGAGGTATTGGCAAAATATCGATCGGACAAAGCTACTTTAATCCCCGTAGAAGGCCGACCGGCTCAGTTGGGAGACACGGCTTTGGTTGATTTCTCAGGTAGATTTGCGGAAGCACCCGAAGGCGAAACTCCTGCAGAAATTCCCGGCGGCGAAGCAGAAGACTTCCAAGTAGAATTGTCGGAAAATCAGTTTGTACCGGGCTTTATCCAAGGCATGATCGGGATGAATCCAGGAGAAACTAGAGAAGTTTCCGTGCAGTTTCCAGATGAGTATAGCAGTGAAGAACTAGCGGGAAAACCAGCAGTCTTTACGATTACTCTCAAAGAACTTAAGGAAAAAGAATTGCCGGAGTTGGACGACGACTTTGCCCAAGAAGTCAGCGAGTTTGAAACTTTAGCAGAACTGCGCGAATCGCTCGAAACTCGGTTTAAAGCAGACCAAGAAAACAAGACATCAGCTAATAAGGAAAAAGCTATATCAGCAGCACTCGCGCAGCTAATAGAAGTGGAAATTCCCGAAACAATGGTCGATCGCGAAATCGATTATTTGCTGAATCAACAAGCCGTCCAATTGAAAAATTACGGGATAGATATCAACCAACTGTTTACCGAAGAAAATATGGGCCCGATGCGGGAACGCTCGCGCCCGGAAGCAGTCGAGCGCCTCAAGCAGAATTTAGCTCTGGCAGAAGTAGCCAAGCTGGAATCCTTATCTGTTGAACCCGCAGAAGTAGCAGCAGAAGTAGCAAAAATCAGAAAGCAGTTTCCCAGAGGAGATTTTGACCCCCAAAGGTTGCAGGAATTTGTAGCAGAAGACTTGCTCAAACAAAAAACCCTGAAATGGTTGGAAGAAAAAGGAACAATCGAACTCGTACCTGAAGGCTCTCTGACTCCTGCAGCAGCAGAATCAGAAGAATCGGATGCTGAAGATTCAGCAGAAGCAGCCACGAGCGTTGAAGTGGAAGTCGTAGGCGAAGAATAGAACTTAATGTGTTCAAATGTCCTAATTGGGGACATGAAATCAACTGTGATTTTAACGGCGCACCTGATCCTTAACTACAAGCTCCGGGTGCGCCTGATTCTTACTAAAAGCTCGGAGTGTCCACTGGAAGCAGCGATGATTTACAAGTAGGTGTTTTAACTCACTCACCCAGCTAGCCTTGCAAGTCACTCCAGCGTTGTGTCCAGCGCAGAAAGCAATTTCAGAACTCAAAACTCCCCATTCCCCCGATCTCTGTTCAGAAGAGGCATAATAGTTAAAAGCTGGCGGCTTAATTTAAAGCTTTCATCAGCAGCAGCAAATTGTCTAGAATCCTTGACTGGTGTCTTATGGTTGTATCTCAATCTTCCAATTACCTAATTACAAGCTATAACGATTTTGATGTCAGTTCCAGCCCCAGCAATGTAGTGCCGATGGTACTAGAACAGTCGGGGATGGGCGAGCGGGCTTTTGACATTTACTCGCGCTTGCTGCGGGAGCGAATTGTGTTTTTAGGAACTCCCGTAACCGACGAAGTTGCTGACTCGATAGTGGCTCAGCTATTGTATCTGGATGCCGAAGACCCAGAAAAAGATATCCAAATGTACATAAATTCCCCCGGCGGCTCGGTGACGGCCGGCATGGCAATTTATGACACAATGCAGCAAATCCGCCCCGATGTGGTGACGATTTGTTACGGTTTGGCAGCGAGTATGGGCGCTTTTCTGCTGACAGCAGGAGCTCACGGTAAGCGGATGTCTCTTCCGAGTTCCCGAATTATGATCCACCAGCCGCTTGGAGGCGCTCAAGGTCAAGCAGTTGATATTGAGATTCAAGCCAAAGAAATCCTTTATCATAAGCGTAAGCTGAATCAACTGCTAGCGCACCACACAGGTCAACCGATCGAGAAATTAGAGGCTGATACAGAGCGCGACTTTTTTATGTCAGCCGAGGAAGCCAAAAATTACGGTTTGGTCGATCGAGTTATCGCTAAAGAAAACCTTCCGGCGGCGGGAGAGAATGTCACTGCACTGAATTAAGAGGCTGTTATGTCTAAGTACGACTCCCATCTAAAATGTTCGTTTTGTGGCAAGTCTCAAGAGCAAGTACGCAAGTTGATCGCAGGGCCAGGGGTGTATATCTGCGACGAATGCGTTGACTTGTGCAATGAAATTTTAGATGAGGAGTTGTTTGATTCGAGTGCAGTTCCGGCAGCAGCGACGGCTCCGAAGCAGGAAACGACGCCAAAGCGCCGCGGTACCTCGGGCAAAAGTATGTCGCTGAGCCAAATTCCCAAGCCGAGGGAAATTAAAAATTACCTCGACGAAAATGCGATCGGGCAAGATGAGGCGAAAAAGGTGCTCTCGGTGGCAGTTTACAACCACTACAAGCGCCTCAGCTTTATTCATGCAAAAAATAGCGGCAAACACCCGCCGGAAGAAGTAGAACTGCAAAAATCGAATATTTTGTTAATCGGGCCGACTGGTTGCGGAAAAACTCTGCTGGCTCAGACGTTGGCGGATATGCTGGACGTGCCGTTTGCGGTGGCTGACGCGACGACGCTGACGGAAGCAGGCTATGTCGGGGAAGATGTGGAAAATATTTTGCTGCGGCTGCTGCAAGTGGCAGATATGGACGTGGAAGAGGCGCAGCGCGGAATTATTTATATTGATGAAATTGACAAAATTGCCCGCAAGAGCGAAAATCCTTCGATTACGCGGGATGTGTCGGGTGAAGGCGTACAGCAGGCGCTGCTGAAAATGCTGGAGGGGACGATCGCCAATGTACCTCCCCAAGGCGGCCGCAAGCATCCCTATCAAGACTGCATCCAAATTGATACTAGCAATATCATGTTTATCTGCGGCGGTGCTTTTGTCGGTCTGGAAAAAGTGATAGAGCAGAGAACGGGTAAAAAGTCAATGGGTTTTATTCAGCCCGGAGAAGCTCAGCCGAAGGAAAAGCGGGCTGCTGATGTACTCAAGCAACTGGAACCGGATGATTTGGTGAAGTTTGGGATGATTCCCGAGTTTATTGGGCGGGTGCCGGTGGCGGCGGTGTTAGAGCCGCTGGACGAGGAAACGCTGATGGCGATTTTGACTGAGCCGCGCAATGCTTTGGTTAAGCAGTATCAAAAGCTGCTGAAGATGGATAACGTGCAGTTGGACTTTAAGCCGGATGCGATTCGGGCGATCGCCCAGGAAGCATACCGCCGCAAAACTGGAGCGCGGGCGCTGCGGGGAATAGTCGAAGAATTGATGTTGGATGTGATGTACGAGTTGCCGTCGCGGAAGGATGTTGCCCGGTGTACGATTACTAAGGAAATGGTCGAGAAGCGATCGACCGCCGAGCTGTTGGTACTTCCGTCTTCGCTGCCCAAGCCAGAGTCAGCTTAAAAGCAAGGTTTTCAGCACAGCCACTTATGGAATCTCGCATTCAATCATACCTGCGCTTTGCCGCGAGCCAGCAGCGCGACACCGAGCGGATCGGGCCGTTCCTCGCTACCTTCAGCCGCCACAGCGCCAACCCTTATCTCAACTATGCGATTCCCGACGACGGCGCCGCACCCTCGCTCGCTGATGTCAACGCCTTAATCGCTGCGTACTCTGTGCGCGGGCGAAAGCCGCGTTTGGAGTATGTCGCGAAACTAGCGCCTGCTGTTGAAGAAACGCTGATATCGGCGGGTTTCACCGTTGAGGGACGCTTGCCGCTGATGACTTGCACTCCGGGTTCCGAGAAATTGCTTCCCGTCCCCCCGGGCATCGAACTAATTTTGCCAGTTTCCGAGGCCGAGATCCTCGGTACAGTGGCGGCGCAACACGAGGCTTTTACAGAGGCTGCACCAAGCCCTGAAGACGTTGACAGTCTTCGGAAAAGTCTGGCTGCAGGCAGCATCGCGGTACTCGCTCGCGTAGCAGCAACTGGCAAACCTGCGGGGGCTGGAATGTGTACTGTGCCGGCAAATGAGACGACAGAAATCGCCGGTATCGGCGTGCGCGTCCCTTTTCGCCGGCGGGGCATAGCAGGGGCTTTGACGGCCCGGCTGGTGCGAGAAGCTTTCGACGCGGGTGTTGCGGTGGCGTTTCTGATGCCGGGACACGAGGAGGGATTCCGAGTTTACACCCGCGCTGGATTTTGTGCGACCGGCGAAATTTTGCACATTTCGCTCCCGCAAGCATAGATTTACCAATCTATAAAATCATCCTCACCTAACTCAGAAGATAACTCGGAAAAATCCGGTTCAGATTCCAATCTAAAAGTTTCCGACTCCCAAATCTCCAAGTCATCCGACAAATCGACTACTTCCCCGTCAAACATATCAGCCAATTTCCTAGCCGTATTCGCGACATATTGAGCGTCATCACGCACCGCTATAGCCTGAGCGTTAAAGTCATTTTGAGAGTCTGTAGAGCCGTTTGTGGGCGATCGCACTTCGGAAATTAGGGGCACGTTAACGGCGGTATTTTCAGCCGCTGGCGGGTATTTTTGTTCTTCTCCACCATTCCCCAAAAAATCATCTGTAATCTCAGAACCCGCCGAGTTTTGCACCTGTTGGCCCGCATCATCCGCAGGATTAGAATTCCTGGGATTTTCGCCAACACGTCCGTTAGAAGTTGGCAAATCCTTGGCGCGGGAACTATTAGTTTCAGCGGGATTTGTCACGCCCACTGTTACTTTTACTCGACGGTTAAAAACTTGCACAAAAGCTTCTTCAATATTAGCTACTTTGTTTTTAACTATATTGAGCAACGGTTGCGAACTAATCTTAACATAAGCAGTATCATTGGTAAAAATTACTAGATTTCCCTGTTGGCGAAGCAGGACTTGAGTGCTGAACGGTCGCACGCGGTCAAGTACCTGTTCCCACACTAGATTTAAATCGATTTCATCGCCTGAATTAGTCGGTGAATAATTTGTTTGATTCGTTTCAGCAGTTGGTACAGGTGCGGGAATCGGTGCAGGAGGTGTGCTTTCTGTTCGATTAGCCACAGGCGGCGAGTGAGGTGGAGGATTTTGCGAATTGGCAGCGGGAGGCGGTTCGATATTAGATGTCTGGCTCCCCCCCTTAGCAAGGGGGGGCTGGGGGGGGTGAATTTGTGATGGAGCAATATTTCTACCTGGTTCGGCTGTTGGTTGTGGCTGAGTTCTAATTGCTGAGGGCAACAATCCCAACAGGGTTACTTCCAGCCACAAACGCGGCTGAGTAGTGTTTTTAATTTGCACTTCGTGGGTTTGCAAATGTTTCTGGCCTGCCAAAATTAACTCCGCCTCCCAATTGCGGGCAAAATCCCGCAGTTTTTCCCAAGTTGCAGATGTTAAAGCTACTAAATCTGACCGTTTCGGGGCAGCTTTGGCTATTAGCAAATCTCGGTAAAAGCTCGCGAGGCTTTGCAGCACGATTAACGGTTCCCGACCGCGATCCATGAGGTGGCGGGTCATGTCTATTAGTGCTGTAGCGTTATCTGTATCAATAGCTTGCAGCAAATCCATTAAGTCATTTTCGGGGACTGCGCCGACTAAATCCCAAACTTTTTCGACTGTTACTTCACCCTGAAATAAGCTTAGTTGGTCGAGCAAACTTTCGGCATCTCGCAGACCTCCTTGGGCAAGTTGAGCAACCATTTGTACTGCATCACTGGCAATATTGATATTTTCTAATTTAGCAATTTTGTGCAAGTGAGCAATCATTGCATCGAGGGGGATGCGACGAAAGTCAAACTTTTGGCAACGAGAAATAATAGTTGGTAATACTCTTTGTGGATCGGTTGTTGCGAGAACGAATACAACGCGATCGGGCGGCTCTTCTAATGTTTTTAATAAGGCATTAAATGCCTGGGTACTGAGCATATGAACTTCGTCGATTACATATACTTTATAGCGGCATTGTACGGGAGCAAACTGAGATCTTTCGATTAAATCCCGAATGTTATCTACTCCCGTGTTGCTGGCGGCGTCAATTTCGATGACATCTAGTGTCGAACCTCGGGCAATTTCTTGGCAAACGTTGCATTTGCCACAGGGTGTCGGGGTGGGGGAAACCGTAGAAATACAGTTGAGGGATTTGGCGAAAATTCTGGCACTGGAGGTTTTACCGGTGCCTCTGGGGCCGGTGAATAGATATGCTGGTGCTATGCGCTCTTGTAGGATGGCGCTGGTGAGGGTTTGGGCGATCGCCTCTTGACCGACTAATTCGGCAAATGTCTGAGGGCGATATTTGTGGTGCAGGGGTTCGTAGGTCACGATCGAATATTGGTGGTATTAGCTGTAATCTTAGCTAAGGAGACGTTGTTCGATCGCACCGCAGCTCGACTTTCACAGCAAGCCGCCCGGTGGGCTGGCACGGCGGCAGTCAGCCAACAGTAGGAATTATCACTCTCCAACGTCCGCCCCTCGATCGTCCGGGCGATCGGCTGTTCTCCTTGATGTTTTCCGCTGCTGGCTCCCAGAGTTACTATTAATTTATGTGTATTTCTTTTTATTTTGCTAGAAACGGAGACCGTCGAACAAACATTTTTTTAGCTGTATAGGTATAATATATTACAGACAATTCACCATTTCTATTGGCCAGTGCCAGCGCGCGATTTTCCGATATTTCGGAAACCTGCTTGCAGTTAAAGATAAAGTATTAATTAGAGGGTGCGTGCTCCAGTTGCAGAAATCCAGTTGTACCAAGATGATGGTGGAATGATGTCAATGTTGGTTGATCCAGTTGCACTACCAGCTCTACTCTGGAGTCCTGTATAAATATAGCGTCAAATTTTACCCTTTAAAAGCCCATGTCAACCCAAATAATCCTTGTAGAACCAAGGTTGGCAGTAGCCTCTCCCAAACCTAAAAAGGCTAAACCCGGAGATCCGTCCTCAGACCAACTCTTAATGGGAGGGTCGGGATTACTGTTGTTATTGCTTATCGGTTTAGCGGTGTTTACCAAGCTAAAACTCGACGATTTGAGTAAAAAGCTCAAATTTGAGGAGTTTAGAAATCGAGAACTCCAGAAAAAATACAAAATGGCTCTGGAAACCATGTTAAAGATGGAAAAGAATCCCGACCTTATCCACTCGCGAGACTTTAATTTAGACTACCTGAGAATGCGGATGGCGGAAGAAGTCTTTCACTTTGCCATTGTGAACCAGATCAAGGTAAAAGTTAAAGAAAAAATTAGTATTGCCCTGCGTCCGACTCAGGGGGCAGTGGGAGATAAAAATGGGAATGCGGGCAGCGGCAGGCAAGTGGATTCGATGTTTGATATCGAATACGAAACTGGCGATCCGGCAATAAAAATAGAAAAACGCGTGCTGTTTCGGATTCAAATTAAGTTGATGAAACTGCCGACTCAGGCAACATCAGCGACAATTAATCAAATTATTGACTGTTTGGAAACTTATCTGAGTCCTTCAGACGATCACGACAGTTGGCAGCCAACAATTCAAGGTCGCATCGTTCATATTGAGTGGGATCAAAAAGCCAAGCCGACGCCGATGTTGGTGCTGGAACAGTCGAATGAAGGGGTGAATGTTACCTTTAGGACTACGAGAACGCCTGCCGGGCGGCCTACCAATGCCAATGATAGCCAATTGGTAGGAGCTAAGGGTCAAAAAAGTGGCAAAAGTAGTTCTAAAACTACAGCCAAAGGTGCAACAAAAAGTCCTGCCAAGGTAGGAGGAAAGCGTCCAGGTTCGAGGAAATAAATTGAGGTGGATTAATATTATTTTCCCGAAAGAACGCCGGTTGCCGCCGTTGTTGATGTATCTTGGGCGAGGTAGCCGTCTTCCATGTGAATAATGCGATCGGCTATGTCTAAAATGCGGTTGTCATGGGTGACAAGCAAAATAGTGCAGTGCTGTTCTTTTGCCAAACCTCGCATAATTTCTACCACATCTCGACCTGATTTACTGTCTAGTGCTGCTGTGGGTTCGTCTGCTAAAACTAATTTTGGCTGGCTGACTAATGCCCGGGCGATCGCAACTCTTTGTTTCTGACCGCCAGAAAGACTGTCTGGGTAATAATCTATTCTTTCTCCCAAGCCTACAGCTTGCAGCATTCCCTCTATTCTATCATTAGTTTCTTGGGGAGAAAGATGACTGTGCAGTTCTAAAGACATTTGCACATTTTGCCTAGCTGTCAAGCATTTGAGCAAATTGTGAGCTTGGAAAATATAGCCGATGTCGCGCCGGACTTTAACTAATTTATTTTTCGGCGTTCCCCGCAATTCTTGGTCGAGAATTTTCAAACTACCTTCTTGGATCGATCGCAAAGCTCCAATCAAGGTTAACAATGTTGTTTTACCAGACCCAGAAGGCCCAGTCATCAGCACGATTTCGCCGGGATAAATTTCGAGGTTGATGCCAAATAATGTCTGTTTGCGAAGTTGTCCTTCGCCGAAGGAATGATTGAGATTTTTAATTGAGACTACTGGTAAAGTATTCATGGTTATCAGTTATTAGTTATTAGTTATTAGTGGTTTTTTATTTCATAATTCCTCCTTCTTCAATCCGTGTATCCGTGTCAGAATCCGTGTCGTGCCTTCCTTAAAAAATATCTGCCGGATCTGCCGCCTGCAACTTCCTAACTGCGATCGCCCCCGACACAGAACACATGACAACTGTCATAATAAAAACAGTCATAGCTTTCGCCAAAGTCATATACATTGGCAAACTCGTAGCACTTCTCCCTAAATTGTACAGCACCAAAGAAACTCCAAACCCTGGCAAATAGCCAAGAATTGCCAAAATCAAAGCCTCTTGAAACACCACACCCAAAAAGTAAATGTCCTTATATCCCATCGCCTTGAGCGTAGCGTATTCTGGTAAATGATCGGTAACATCAGTATAAAGAATTTGATAAACAATCACTATCCCAACGATAAAGCCCATTGCCGCGCCGAGAGTGAAAACAAATCCGATTGAGGTACTTTCCTGCCAATATTTTTTTTCAAAATTTACAAACTCTTCTTTAGTAGAAATTCTCACATCTTTCGGCAAAGTTGCCCTCATTTTATCAACAACCACCTTAACATCTGTTCCCGGCTGCAAGTGAACAATACCTATATCGATTAAACCTCTTGTTCTCCGGGTCGAAAAAATTCGCATAAAGTTCAAATCGCTGGTGACAAGATTTCCGTCGGCACCGAAAGAAGCCCCTATAGTAAATAAACCATCTACCCTAACGCGGCGATTGTCAACTTCACTTTCAACAACTTTTCCCTGTTTAAAATATTCTGCTACCGGCCCAAACTCTGGCCGGGAAGCTTGGTCAAATAAAACCACATCCGAAATTTTGATTTTGTCCAAATTATTTTGGATTTCAGGCAGATCAAAGATGGGATGAGCGGGGTCAAAACCGATGACCATCAATTGGCGAGTATTTCGCTGGTTGGGATCGGGGTTTTTCCACAATCCAAAGCCTAAATATACCGGGCTGATTTCTGTAACGCCGTCAAAACTCAAAGCTTGATACAAGCGACGCTGGGGAAAACTTTTCATGGCTATTAAAGCCGTAGATTGAGTGCTGGTGATAAAAATATCCCCTTTTAACTTCGAGTGAAAGGTGATGGAGCTTTCAAATAGCGCGTCTCTAAATCCAAACTGCATAAACATCAGTAAGTCGGCAAATCCAATGCCTGCTAGCGCGATTACTAAACGCATTCTTTCGCGGGTTAATTGTGCCCAAGCTAGTGGTATTTTTGCCATACAATCAAGGAATAAGGAAGAAGGAAGAGGGAAGAAGGAAGGAGGAAGAATAAGGAAAAGGGAATAAGGAAGGAGTAAGAGGGAAGAACGAGTAATGAGTAACAAGATCGATCGCTCCTGTGACAAATTACAAATTACAAATTACCCATTTTAGATGTCTATTTTTACTTCTACCTGCAAGTTTGTTAGGGTTGCAACTTTCTTGCTAGATTCTGGATTGAGGCGAATTCTTACTTCGATAACTCTCGCATCGGTGTCGGCTGCGGGGTCTGTATTGAGGACATCTTTTTTGCCGACTTGTTTGCCGATGCGATCGACTGTTCCTTCCACAGTGCCTGTAAAAACCGGGCTGGTGACTGTTGCGCGCTGACCGTTTCGCACTTTGGCGATGTCGGTTTCGTAAACTTCTGCTACGGCGTACATTTGGTCGGTGCCGCCTAGTTCTACGATGCCATCTTGAGTGTTGACACGTTCTCCTTGTCGGCTGTGCACTTTGAGGATGTAGCCGGATACGGGTGCTTTGACGTAACTTAAGTTTAAGTCTACTTGAGCTTTTTGTTTGGTGGCGATCGCACTTTCGACGGCGGCTTGGGCGGCTTGCACGTCTTCGGGACGTACTTCGGCAATTTGGTCTAGATTTGCTTTGGCTTGATTGATTTGTTCTTGGCCAGTTTCTGCTTTTTGTTTTAGTATTGCTTCGGCTTGATTGATTTGTTCTCTACCGGTTTCTATCTTTTGATTTAAGGTGGCTCTGGCTTGGTTAATTTCCTGCCTACCTGTTTCTAACTTGCGTCGGAGATTGGCGCGGGATTGATTGATTTCCTGCTTGCCTGTTTCTACTGTTTGTTTGATTGTGGCTTTAGTTTCGACTATTTGCTCTTGCAGTGTTTGCACTGTTTTTTCTAATACAGCTTGAGCTTCTTTGACTCTCTGGCGAGCCGTCTCTGCTGCTAAGCGTTTGGTGTCGTAGGCGGAAGCAGAAATTGCGCCTGTTTCGGAAAGTTCTTTGTTGCGTTGTTCCTCGGCTTCGGCGTTGGTTAATTCGGCTTTTAGCCGATCGACTGTAGCGTTTTGAGAGGCAATTTCGCCGCGCAATTGAGCTTCTAGCCTAGCCAATTTGGATTGCTGCACCTCTGTTTCTCTTTCGAGTTGTGCCTCCAATTTGGCAAGATTAGCTTGTTCGGCTTCGGTTTCTCTTTGAAGTTGTGCCTCGAATTTGGCGACGTTAGCTTGTTCGGCTTCGGTTTCTCTTCGCAGTTGAGCTTCTAAGCGGGCGATATTGGCTGCTTCGCCTTCGGTTTCCCTTTGCACTTGTGCTTCAAACTTGGCAACTTCGGCTTTCCCGGCGCCGACAACGCCTGTTTTTGCGCCTGCTTGAATTTTCGCTAATTCTGCTTGTTTGACTTTGACTTCTTTGTCGGCTTGTTGGAGGATTGCTTGGAGCCGATCGCGCGTATCGAGAACTGCTATGATTTGTCCTTGACTGACTCGATCGCCCTCTTCCACCTGCAACTGTTCAATTCTTGCTCCCTCCGAAGCCGAAGGGGCGGACAATTTGATAACTTCCCCCTGCGGAGTCAACCTACCCAAAGCGGTAACGCTGGTGCGGGTGGCGACGGAAGTTGCAGCCGCCGTTGCAGCAGCAGCCTTTAACTCTTCGGCTTTTCTAATTTGAGATACTTGCCAAAAACCTACTCCTGTGGTAATCACAGTAGCGGCGATCGCTAAACCGATGATTCCTCGCCCTGGGGGTTTTAAAAATGATTTATCCTTGACCCGTGATTCCTTTACCATTACTTATAAAGTAGGTGATTTCCTAATTAAGTTTTGCCCACCTACTATTAAGTATTGTAAACAAATTTCAGCTATTTAGGGAAATCAAAAAGCACCTCGGTCATGTAATGTTCGGCCCAATCTTGACCGAAAGCTTTTTCGAGTACGCGGCGGGTTTTGTCGTTTTGCTGCTGCTGGCTACAGTAGTAAATATGAGCGTCGAGAATTTTCGATTCTTCGGTGGCAGATACTGGTTCAGAGGCGACTGCCTGTTTGCAGTGAATTTCCACGTAGGATTCAACTATGTCCAAAAATCTGTTTTCTTCTTCCATCGACTCTGGCCGCACAAACAGACAAAATTCTGAGAAAATATCCCCCCATTCGGGAATTTGGCGGGGACAAGAAAATTGGTTGACCGGCAAAATTTCCAGTTGGGTTCGGTAGGTTTCCGACAAAGTTCGATCTCGATTGAGGGGAGAAAGGTCTGCGATCGCGGCGCTAACTTGGCCTTTGCCTGCTACTATATCCGTACCGAACATCGGCAAAGCATAATTCGGTCTGGGAAACATCACGCAGTGCAGTATGTCAAGTACCGGCCCGACTTTAGCGAGTTCGAGGTGTATTTTGCGGAACTGGGGCGTTTGATAGCAGCGGTTTTCTATGATCAGTTTTTCTCCTTCCAAGCGCCCTTCTACGTATCCCAACTCAGCGGGCAGGTGGTAGGGTTCCAGGTCTAGATAACGGTGCCATACTGCTTCCATCCGGTCTGCTAAATTGCGGATGAGGTAGTGCTGTTGTTCGCGGAGGGAAGGCTGGGATATTTCTAACATTCCTATTTATCGGGGGATAGCTTAATAAAACTTGATTCTACTGTTGCAGGATGCAGGAAAAAAGGTAGATACTTTAACAATATCAGTAGATTGACTTACGATCGAGCAAGTTTTAGAGGAGATTTTGTATGTTTGGTCTGGGATTGCCCGAAATGGGCATTATTGCGGTGGTGGCCATACTAATTTTCGGCCCCAAGAAGATTCCTGAGTTAGGAAATGCTTTGGGCAAAACGCTGCGGAGTTTTAAGGAAGGGGTTGGTCAATCTGAGGATGAACCTGTTGAGAAGGATAAAGAGGAAGAGGGCCAGCCGAAAGTGTAAATTAGGTTTGTAGTGAGGATTTTAGTCCTCCTTTTTAAGGGTTGAAGCCCTCACTAACAACCTATTCGGGAAATTTGCCTTCTCTAACTTCAAGGGAATAATCTTTCACAGCATGGGTAATTGTTTCTCGCAAATTGGCGTAAGCTTTCGCAAAAGGCGGCTGTTTTTCAGAAAGTCCCAACAAATCGGAAGTAACTAAAACTTGACCGTCGCAGTGCGGCCCGGCGCCGATACCAATGGTGGGAATAGTTAATTTTTGGGTAATTTGAGCGGCTAAGTCGGCGGGAATGTGTTCTAAGACGATCGCAAAGGCACCTGCTTCTTGAAGCGCGATCGACTCTGCTATGATGCGATCGGCATCTTCAACAGTTTTTCCCTGTTTTTTGTAGCCGAGTTGGTGTACCGACTGCGGAGTTAAACCAACGTGGCCCATCACCGGAATTCCGGCGGATGTTAGCTGCGAAATTGTGGCAGCCATTGCTGGATATCCACCTTCTAATTTTACAGCTTGAGCGCCGGTTTCTTTCAAAACTCTCCCGGCAGAGTGCATGGCTTGCTGGGGACTTTCTTGGTAAGTCAAAAACGGCAAATCCACCACAATTAATCCTTGTTTAACACCACGGCGCACTGCTTTAGCGTGGTGCAGCATTTCATCGAGGGTTATGGGTAGGGTTGTGTCGTAGCCTAAGACTGTCATGGCGAGGGAATCGCCGACTAGGATGATATCTACGCCTGCTCGATCGATGAGTTGGGCGATCGCATAATCATAAGCTGTCAGCGCGACAATTGGTCGCCGTTGTTGTTTCCACTGAATTAATTGATGAGTCGTGACTGACATTTTAGTGCAAAAATATAATATTATCTCCCGCTATTACTTATGATATCAAATCCGGGCGATCGCAGGTTATATTAGACCTCTTGCAAAAAAAATCTATGCTATAATAGAAAGTTTTCAATAGACCTCTTGCAAAAAAAATATGTGTTATACTTAAAAGTTTGCTCAAGTTTAGGTCAAACTTTGAATTATTGGGTTGATTGGCCTCTCCTTAAACTTGCCCAGCCTGCTAGATTATAAAATTGGCTAAACTTTCCATAATAGCACAAAATTATTTTGCAAGAGGTCTATTATTTATCATTTGACTATTGAAATCGCTTAAGAGTCAAACTTTCGTTCCAACAGAGGGAGACTAAGAGTAAGATGAGAAAATTATATAAATTTTATACGCCAATATAACTTTGCATTCCCTCAGCAGGCAAAACAATCAACCCCTGATTTTTCAAGTCCCCTTCTCCACCCAAATCTTCCTGGATAATTAAGCCGATTCAAGGTTCTTCTCCTGCTGGACGTTCTACACAACCATACCTGCCTTCTCGTCCAGCTACCGCAAGACCAACATTTTTGAACCGACGAAATTTTCTGGTTCCTATTGCTGTCTTTCCTGGAATTTCACCAACTAATGTTAAACTTAACTGAGCAATCGTACAATTCAGGGTACATATTGTATCTATGTTTTAACAATATTTGTAACTGAGAGCGCTGTTGTTCTTTATTGTTTAATAATGGTTAACAATTGTTGCAAATTAATAGCAAAAATGCTCTCTAATTATTGAATCACGAAGCTTCTGCCATTCTTGTTTAGAAACATCTGCACGAGTTTTGTCACCCGATGGATCGCGGATATCCCAAATTGTATCTGCAATCCGATCGAGCGATCGCCCGTGAGAACGATAATCGAAGTCCCAGAAAGCATCACCGACGCAATCTCCTTGTGTAGTAATCATTTCTCGATCGACTGTATTGCGAATAGCATTCCATTCGCGGATGTAGGCAGAAGAATCGTCCGATCGCAATTTGCGACCTCCTAATTGAGGATTCACTTTATAAAAAAACCAATCCGTAAACCTATCCACAGCTTGAGTGCGTGATTCATAATCGCGCGCTGTAGCACTATCTAGATTGGAACCACCGATTACAAGGGATATAGCTAACGCACACACCCCTAAAAACTTCGATCTTGACTTAATTGAAAGAGATTTAATTAGCACGACGATTAAACCCAATAAAAATTATGAACTTCCCCGATATAGCTGGCGATCAATCTTTTGTTGCCATCCATCTCTAGAACAATAACTTACTCCTGTTGTAACTGCTCACCGCAACTGCATTGCGGTATCGCCAATGATGTCAGCGATAGGTATGCACTCCAGATAGGTGGTATTCCAGACAAAATTGTTGCCACAAGCAAGAAGGAGTTTGTGGTAAACTGGTTGAGGCAATTTCTTTCGACGAAAAGTTCAATTTAACTGTAAGCCTGGAGGACTACGACCAGCTAAAGACAGTAACTCATATAATTGAGTGATCGCTTCCCCCCCTTGCAGCCGGACTGTTTCTAAAAAGCTAAACATTTGAGCTACCAATTGAGCGCCCCAGTCACTTCTGGCTCCTCCAGTTACCTTCCGATGTACAACTACCGGACGTAAAGCTCTCTCAGCATCGTTGTTATCGGGTTTAACTTCTGGATAATCTAAAAAAGTGAACCATTCTCTCCAATGACGTTGAATCCGGTTGGCTAATCGTTGGGCATCAGCCGGCCATCCTGTAACTGGTGGATGGTGCAAAACAGCAAGCAGTTGCGCTTCAATTACCGGACGCTGCTGGGCAATTTCTTGACGGCTCAATTTCCCGGTATGATAGTCTCGGTGACAGATTCTGGCAGTAGTTAAAATCTCACCCACGGTTTGGGCAAACAAACGATTAGCTTCAAACCGACTCAGCTTTAGTGCTTCCAAGTCACGTTCCAAATGCGTTAAACATTTCTGTTTCGCCGCTGCCGACTGTGGGTTGTAAGCACTGAAACAATCGCTACTGAGAATTCCCCCAAAGTCTTCTCCTAATAACTGTTTTAGTTCAGCACTACTGCGGGTAGACGCTAACAGGAGTACA
>NZ_JAUBQM010000192.1:0-1499 GCF_036701245.1 Microcoleus sp. Pol14D4 | reverse complement strand
GAGTAACCGGATACTAGCATCATTTCGGTGCTGCCTCTGCTGACTCGCTCAAAGGCTGCTAATAATGTTTCAACTTCTGTTTCTCTGCCGTAGAGTTTTTGAGGGATTTGAAACTTATCTGTAATATCTTTTTGGGCGATCGCAAAATCTGCAATTCCTCCCGTAGTTTTTAATTGTTCTAGGCATTCTTCTAAGTCAGCGATAATTCCCCAAGGGCTTTGATATCTGGCTTCAGCGGTTTTCGCTAATAGCTTCATCACAATATCAGAAACAGCTTTAGGAATTTCTCGATTGATTTGATGGGGCGGTACTGCTTGTTTAGCAATGTGACAGTGGATTAATTCCATTGCATCGCTGTAATCCCATGGCAATTGCCCCGTTAGGAGTTCGTAAAAAGTGACTCCTAATGAGTAAAAATCTGTGCGGTAGTCTATTGCTCGGTTCATTCTGCCTGTTTGTTCCGGCGATATATAGCTAAGAGTGCCTTCTAAAACATTAGGATTTTTCAGGGTAGGATTTTCGCGCTTTAAAACAGTAGAGATGCCAAAATCTATAATTTGAACTCGCCCTGTGGTTGAGTTAATAATAATATTGCTGGGATTGATATCTTTATGAATGATTTTATGTAGATGAATTTCACCTAAAGCCCTGGTTGTTTTAATACCTATTAATAAAAACTCTTCTAAGGTAAGTTGTTGAGAAGCCAACAAGAGCTTTAATGAGTCTCCACCACAATCCTCGAAAATGATAGCCAAACTGTTATGGTATTTTTCTAAGCTGTAGGTTTTAGGCACACTTTCTAGGTTAAGATTGTGTGTGATTTCGTATTCCTGCTTGTATCTAACTAACGAAGCTGGCATCGGATAATCTTGTTTGAGAAATTTGAGAATTACCGGTTGGTTGTTTTGCTTTCTCACTCCTCGGTAAACTAAAGAATTATTACTTTCATGGATTTGGTTAATAATGTCGTAGCCCGGTAAGTTAATCATTCTTACAGCCTCTTGTCAGTATTAATACTCAATTATTTTTTTTAGATATTGTTAATTAATTAAGTAGATGTATCCTCTAATACATAAATAATATCCGAAACTTTAATAAAAACTTAAGTTTAAAAATAAAAGTTATTTTATGTTAACAGTTCTTAACAATAAGACGGCTCAACATTACGGTCAGGAGTGCGATCGCTCCACAGTTTCCTGCAAAATCCGGCAAAACAGAGTGAAGTGCGATCGCCGTTAGTCTTCCTAGGAGATGTGGGCGCTGCATAATTAGAGTATAAATAGGGGAATTACCATGTAATGAAAGCAAGTACAAATCGCCTCTTTTTCCTTCTTCATTCCACATCTTCATTAGGCCTCTTGCAAAAATAATTAGGACGGGCTCTCCGGCCGATCAATTGATGAAAAGGATTTTTGCAAGAGGTCTATAGCGATCGCAAATGATTTGTAAATCATAAATCATGTATAATGAGGGAGGTGGATCTAAGTAGAAGTTAAGAT
>NZ_JAUBQM010000191.1:0-1529 GCF_036701245.1 Microcoleus sp. Pol14D4 | reverse complement strand
GTAAGGATTCAGGTCTTTGATTGGGGAACAAGAGAAGGCATGAAAAAGCCACAAGAATGGGCAGATATAGCATCACGGAAAAAAGCTATTGCGCTTTTACCCTGAAACCGACAAGTCTGAATCACAGATAACAAATCAGCAGTTTGTTCAAACCGAGACATTGACCGGGAGCCCCCAGATACCTTACGTTTAGTCACGGCTAATCGCAAAGAACGTTCTGCCAAATTATTATCAGGAGGAATGGATGGATGATCTAAAAAGTACCACCACTGTTGCGCTTTCTCACGCAACGAGCGCAGTAACAGTCCAGCAGCATGACCAACATGACCTTGCCAAGTATCTAACAATTTTGCCAACCGGGTCTTAAAATCCCTTGCCCAAGTGTGATAATCAATCTCTTGGGGGTGTTCCCGCCACTTTCGATGTTGTCGAAATGCCTCATCAATTAATTCCAAAAATGCAGAAGCGACGACAGTGTTATTACCGTGGTTTATTTGCAAAACTTTCTTAAAATGTCGCCGTAGATGGGCTAAACATTTCTGCTGCGCTCCCACGACGATCGCACCGTTGTAGACACTAAAATCATCGGAACTCAACACACCAGCAAACTCGTTCCCCAGCATGGTCTCTAATTCGGCTCTACTGCGAGTGTCTGCGGCATGAAACAGGCAAAAATCTCGACCTGTGGCTGTCCACAACCATTCTTTGACTCCCTTGACACACCACGGAGTTTCATCGACATGGACGTTGGCTTGCAATGGTGCCCATTTCCATAGCTCTTCAACGGCAGGCTTTACAGCATCAGCTACCCGCGCATTCGTTGCTTGTAAAGTACCCAGCCCAATTTCAATTCCACCTAATTCCCGTAGAAATTCTTGTTGTTTTTCATAGGATAGGTGCCCATAATTACCTAACCAGCTCAATAATGCTTGTAGGTCAATGCTTAAATCTTGTCCTGGAACTATCCCGGATGCTGGTGCACCCATCACCATTGCTCCACATTCATTACATTGACATTTGACTCGTTGATATTCCACCACTTCAATTGGTAAGGCTGCTAAACACACTACTTGCTGCTTGCTATAACCAATCGCATCACTTAATTCTCTACTACCACAATGCTCACAAGAGTCAGGAGTGCTGATTTGATATCTATCTACTCGCCCAAATCCTTTTCGGGTTTTACCGATATGTCCCGGCTGTCCTCCTGGTTTGCGCTTTGCCTCGGACTCTGACTCTTTTGAGTTGTCAACTTTGGCTGTCTCTGATTTCTGTATCAGATCGCTCGATGGTGGTTTCGATGATGTTTTACTATTGCTGGGCTGTCTCTCTTTGAGCTTTTCGAGTTCTTGTTCTAATTTTTCAATCAGCTTTTGTTGGGTTAGCACAATTTTGACCAGCTCCTCACGGCTCAACTGGTCAACTATTTCTAATTTTAGTGCTGCTGATAACTCGGCCTTTTCGCTCATCTGACTACATTACCATATTTTTCGGCTCTCTGCGGAACTATTTTTTACCTGAATCCTTAC
>NZ_JAUBQM010000021.1:67606-76389 GCF_036701245.1 Microcoleus sp. Pol14D4 | reverse complement strand
TCTATCAATGGCTAAGTTTTAGTCTGAGATTACAAAGAGCGCTCCTAGTAATAGGGGCGCTTTTTGTTTGGGGAAAAATATTTTTAGAGACCTGCTTCTATCCGTTAAATCCCTTAAATCCCTTACCCCCTTACCTCCGTTACATCCATTCGTTGCTTTCCTTATTCCTTTTTACTTATTTTTTCTTCCTTTATTCTTTAGTTTTTTATGATTACTATAGAACATAGCCTCTAGGCCGATCGAGATACTGTGACATACTCCACGGGCGAAATCTTATATTATGGTCTAGGATTCCAATAGTCGGATTCAGGATATGTTGGGCTTGCTATAAAGTGTTCGCTAGCAGCAATGCAATTGTGTCAATTCCAGAATCTAACCATAGACAAATGTAGCTGATCGGGAGTCGCTCCTCACCGTCCCAAGCGCTCTATCTGTAAGGAGAATTTGTATTATGAAAGATGGACAAGAAGTACGCCGCGTCTCCACACCCGTCATTGCTGGTGTTTGCGGGTTGGCTTTACTGGCAGGAGGGGGCATTGCCTGGTGGACCGCGAACCGTTCGCCAACCCCTGCAGTTACGCAGTCTTCTGCTCAAACTACCGCTCCGTCGCTGTCCCCAAGCCCTGCGGAATCTCCTGCTGTAGTTATCCCGGTACCCCTTCCAAATCCTGTACAAGTGCCACAGGTTCAGACGCCACAGGTTCAGACGCCGCAGGTTCAGACGCCGCAAGCTCAGACTCCGCAGGCTCTAGTCCCAAAGTCGCCGCAGCCAAAGCCTTTGCCGCAGACGGATGTCCAGACAGTGCAAGTCTACTGGGTTAAAGATGCCAGCGGTAAATTTGAGGGAGTTCCTACGAAAGTAGCGGTCAAACAAGCTGACAAGCCTGATGCAGCTTTACAAGCTGCTTTTAATAGTTTGTTGGCGGGGCCGAAGGATGGAACTGTTTCTAGCGAAATTCCTAAGGGGACAAAACTCAGGGGTTTAAGAGTTAAGAATGACGGAGTTTATGTCGATTTGTCAGCAGAATTTACTTCGGGGGGAGGGAGCAATTCCATGACTGGCCGGTTAGGGCAAGTTATCTATACCGCTACGAGTTTAAAACCGAATACCAAGGTTTGGATTTCGGTGGAAGGGAAGCCTTTAGAACTTTTAGGCGGCGAAGGTTTGGAGGTGGCTCAGCCGAGTACCCGCCAAAGTTTTGACAAAAATTTTCCCCTTTAGCAATTATGAGTCATTAGTTACAAGCCATTAGTCATCGGTCTGAAGGCCGATCGTAGGAATTGATAACTGATGACTCATGACTGAGGAGTGAGAACTGGCAACTAATTTTCAGTGCTTCGTAGTTAGGCTAAATGCCCGAAAGTGTAGGGCTTGCTGTTCGATCCTGCTGGCAAGCCGATCGCACACCATATTACACAGCTCAAAAATTAACTCGTCTTGCACCTTATAATAAGCTGAAGTTCCTTCACTCCGGCGAGTGAGGATACCAGCTTGGAGCATGAGTTTTAGGTGCTTAGAAACATTGGCTTGACTCGTTTGAGTAGCTTCCACCAATTCTTGCACGCATTTTTCGCCGTCGCGAAGCAAGTTCAAAATTCGTAAACGCATGGGTTCGCTCAAAATACTGAAATACTCAGCAACTTGTTGTACGACCTCTTGCGGGACAGGCTGGGATGACTTCATCAAACTCACCGGAGAGAAGTGATCGGGAAATATTAGCATTTATTCTGTCCATAACAATAAAGTAATCCTTTAATCCGGATTAATTCGCATCAACACTTGACCGTATTCGACAGGTTCGCCATTTTGAACTAAAATTTCCATCACTTGACCGGAGACTTCATCCGCATCGATCTCGTTCATCAGCTTCATCGCTTCGATAATACAGACTGTCTGATTGACCTTGATGCGATCGCCCACATTGACAAAAGGTGGCTCGTCGGGAGCAGCAGCGCGATAAAAGGTTCCTACCATGGGCGAGATAATGGGCACCCATTTCGTATCGACAGAAGCAGGTACGGCAGCAGGTACAGCGACAGGGGCGGTGACCGGGGTCTCAGCAGACTCGGCTCCTAAATTTTGGTTGACAGCAGGAGGTGACGCTAAGGTGGGGCTAGCAACAGCACCCAACGCGATGGGAGCGACTGTAGGCACGGCAGCAGGGAGCGCAGCAGCGGTTGCTGGTGAACTTGTCAGAATGCCTTTGCGTACTGTCAGTTCAATCTCTCCACTTTTTAAGGTCAGTTCCGAAATGCCAGTTTTGTCTAATACAGTTAGCAGTTCGCAAAGCTGGTTTAAGTCTAGTTGCACAGCAGATTCAAGGGTAATTAAGAATTGAAAATTGAAAATTCTGGTTCAGGCGAAGCTAGGATAATTCAGCGAGTTTGGAGGCAAAAGGGCCAGTTTTTAAGCTGTGAGCGATGAGTGTTGAATTTTGACTTCTTTAACTCATAACTCAGAACTAAAAACTCCCTTTTCCTCCCTCGTTTCTACTCTCGGCCGAGGTACTTGTCTTCACGAGTATCAATCCGAATCCGTTCTCCAATGGAAATAAATAGAGGCACCATAATCTGAGCGCCAGTGGAGAGGATGGCGGGTTTGCTGCCACCAGTGGCAGTATCTCCTTTGACTCCAGGATCGGTTTGTGTCACTTCCAAGACGACAGAGTTGGGCAGTTCCACTTCCAGGATTTGGTCGTTCCAGCGAAGGATATTGACTTCCATACCTTCATTGAGGTACTTGACACGATCGCCTATTTGCTTAGCATTGAGGCGGCTTTCCTCGTAAGTTTCCATATCCATAAAGACAAACTCGTCGCCCTCTTTATAGGTATGTTGCATCACGCTCTTTTCCAGGTTGGCTTGAGGCAAAGTCTCGCCTGCCCGGAAGGTTTGTTCTACTACGTTTCCGGTTTGGACGTTTTTTAATTTTGTCCGCACGAAAGCCGAGCCTTTTCCTGGCTTGACGTGGAGGAATTCGATAACCCGCCACACGCCGTTATTCCATTCAATTGAAACACCTGGTCGAAAGTCGTTACTAGAGATCATATAAATTTTTGCGGGCAATCCCGTCGCCTTGGGGCACGGGGGAACTACAGTCAGTCGATTTTAGATTTTAGATTTTAGATTTTAGATTTACTCCACAGATGAATTTGGGAGATTGAACCTTGGTCTAAAATTTTGATCTCTCCACGACAGGAGTCTGGGGATTGTATCCGTTTTTGAGCGGGTCAGGTTAAAGCTGCAGTTTAGCTGACGGCATCAAAAAAGCAATTGGCATTTTATTTTACCGTTCAAAGGGAGCAAGTGCTTTACTGAAATGTTAATGGCAGTGGGCAGTGGGCTGTTGTCAGTTGACTGTTGACTGTTGTTAGTGGGCAAATCCTCCCCAGCCAAACCAACAGACACTTTAGATGGGTAGCAGCTTAGAGGGCGGGCAGCGCTGTGGGAAGATAAGAGAGGCAATAAAAGTTAAAGTTATGTTGCATTGGCCTAATTTCTCGATCGATACGTGCAAGCGCTGGGGCAAAACCATCGCTTTAGCGCTCTTGCTGTTCACTCTCTCCCTGAGTTTCAGTTCAGTTTCCCATGCCAAACGCCCCAGCAGCAGTATGCCTGCTGGGAATGCGATTACCGACGGCCGGGCGCTGCTGCGCTACGCTTTACCTATTGACAATCAGACTGTGCGAGAGTTGCAAATCAGTCTCGAAGACATTGGCAACCACATACGGTCTAAACGTTGGGGGCCCATTAGCAGTGATGTCAGCAAGGCTTCCAGGATTCTCAACCTTCGGGAATCTGACCTTTTAGAGAGTATTCCGGATGGCAAAAAGCCGGAAGCTGAGGCGCTAGTTGCAGGAGTCAAGGAGAAAGTTGCTCAACTGGAAAAGGCTGTTGAGGCTAAAGACAGGGACAAAGTGATTGACTTGAAAGCCACAATCTTAGGTTCGGTAGGCGAAATCGAAGAATTGATGGTGACAAAGTTTCCGTTTGAAGTGCCTGCCAAGTATGCTAATCTGCCTCAACTAAAAGGGCGCGCTACTGTGGCTGTACAAACTGAAAAAGGGGAAATTACTGTTGTGGTTGACGGCTACAGCGCCCCGGTTACGGCTGGTAATTTTGTGGATTTGGTCGATCGAGGTTTTTATGACGGTTTGCCGTTTATTCGATCGGAAGAATCCTACGTTTTGCAAACGGGAGACCCCGAAGGCAAGGAAGTCGGTTTTATTGACCCAACTACTGGCAAATACCGGAATGTGCCGCTAGAAGTGCTCGTCAGGGACGAAAAAGAACCTATTTACGGGATTACTCTAGAAGATGCGGGACGTTATCGCGACGAGCCTGTTTTGCCTTTTTCTGCTTTTGGTACTGTGGCCATGGCCCGTACAGAAACTGACCCTGATAGCGCTTCTTCTCAGTTTTTCTTTTTCTTGTTTGAGCCTGAACTCACGCCCGCAGGCCTGAATTTGTTGGACGGCCGCTATGCTGTTTTTGGTTACATGATTGAAGGAAAAGAAGTTTTGGAGCAACTGAAGCAGGGAGACAAGATTGTATCTGCTAAGGTAGTTAAAGGAATCGAAAATTTGGTGCGACCTCAAGTTTAATTAACGAGGGCGATTGAAATCGCTTTTACACCAAAGTGACGGCGATTGAAATCGCTTTTACAGAAACAAAGCCCGCCTGCGCGGGCTGAAAAAATCAATAGTGACAGGGATTGAAATCTTTTCTAAATAAAGGTGACGGCGATTGAAATCGCTTTTACACAGACAAAGCCCGCCGGATCGGGCTGGAAGAATAGATAATTTTTATAGTTTCGTTATTGAAATCAGGAACTTAATCGAAAATATGGCTATTTTAGAATTTTTATTGGTAATAGGTTTGGGCGGATTCGCAGGCTTGTTGATTGTAAAAAATGTGAATGAAAGCAAGCAAAAGCAGCGGTTGGATGAGGCTTTTTATCAGTTGTTGGAAACTCAAAACAGTCAAATTTCGCTGATTCAACTGGCGGCTAATGCTAGGGTTGAGGCTGAAGTTGCTCAGCAGTATTTAACTCGGCAAGTGAAGATTTTTTCGGCGATTTTAGAGGTAGATGATGAAGGAGATACTTTTTATAGGTTTCCTAGGTTGCGCTTGCCACCGAGTTCCGGTAAGGAATGGTGAAGTGAGAAAGTGCGATCGACTAATTCAAATTTATGCAAGTTAAAGATATCGGTGAACAAGGCCTTTTAAGAATATTGCAAAAATTCTGTCCCGCAGAGATAGTGGGTGATGATTGCGCTGTCATGGCTACAACTCCCAACAAATCTCTAGCTATCACTACAGATATGCTGGTGGATGGAGTGCATTTTAGCGATCGCACTACGGGGCCTTATTACGCAGGATGGCGCGCCGCAGCAGCGAATTTGTCGGATCTCGCGGCTATGGGAGCAAAGCCTCTGGCGGTGACTGTAGCCCTCGCTGTGGCGGCGGATACGGCTGTGGAGTGGGTAGAAGAGTTTTATCGGGGGATGACGGCTTGCTTGCAAGAATATCATACGCCGATCGTCGGTGGCGATGTTGTGCGATCGCCCGTGGTGACGGTGGCGATTACTGCTTTTGGGGAGGTTGAGTGCGATCGTACCATTCGTCGGTCAAATGCGCGATCGGGCTGGGCGATTGTCGCTACTGGGGTTCACGGAGCATCGCGCGCGGGATTAGAATTGCTGTTAAATCCAGAATTCGGGCAAAATCTTACAGAAGTCGATCGGGCTTCCTTAATTCTCGCTCACCAGCGCCCTAAACCGAGGCTGGATGTTTTGCCGGTTGTTTGGGAGATTTTAGATTCTGCGGGTGAGTTTTCCATCGCCGGAATGGACAGCAGCGACGGTTTAGCTGATGCGATTATTCAAATTTGTCGGGCTAGCGGTGTTGGCGCAAAAGTCGATCGCACAAAACTACCAATTCCCGATATTTTCAGCGAAATTGTATCAACCGAAAAAGCTTTAGATTGGGCATTATACGGCGGGGAAGACTTCGAGTTAGTCCTGTTTTTGCCGATCGCAAATGCTGAGTTATTGGTAGAAAAAATAGGAAATGGAGCAGCAATTGTGGGAACCGCTACGGATAGCACTGATATCTGGTTGACTGATAGCAGCGGCATTTACCCTGATTCTAGATTAAAGCTCGATCGAGGATTTCAACACTTCTGAATTATCTCGCTTGTCCGCATAGGCTGACTTGGTTTGTATAGACGCGGTTTTAAGCGCCTGGTTTTTGCCCGTTACAGGTTTTCCGCCAGCGAACCGTTGACTCTGTTATTGTACGCAGTAGCCAGATTATTTTGGGTTTGCGTCCATTTTTCACTACCGGGTTCGCGATTATTTAAAACTATTTGATAACCAGTAATGGCAATTTCAATATTATTCGCTCTATTCCCACTGGGAAAGTCACTAATATGAATACTCAAATTTTCAATAAGACCGATAATTGAGCTAATTGTTTCTGAGTTTTCGCCGGTAATTAACTTCTGCGCCACTTGCTGTAAAGTCTCGGCAAAACTGGCATTGAGGAGATGTTGTCGCCCTTCCAGCATGGGGTAAATTACTGCTGTATCCCCGCTGCTATCTTGTTCGGCTTGCAATAATTCTAGGAAAAAGTTTGCATACTCTTGGAAATTTTCACTGACCGAGTTATTGCTATCTCCGTCATCGTTCATATCGAGGATTTGCGCTAGATAACGGGCAAGATGTCGGAGGAATTTAGCGCCATTTTCCCCTCCTTGTTCTGCTAAGGTTGATGCTACTAACTCACAAGTTTCCAGAAATCCACGATCGAGTAATTCTGAGTTATCCTGTAATATTTGTGCTTCTTCTCCGTTGGGAGCATTCAACAGGGTGTGAATTAATTGCATATAGGCTTGGGCGCGGTTTTCTTCCATTTTGGGGAGTTGTGAATAACACCGAGATTTATTTTATCATGATTGGGGGTGGGTTTTTGGGCTTGGTTCTGTTTTTTATGATTTTGACCGCAGATGTTGGCGGATGTATGCGGATCGACGTGGATAAATACGGTTTGAGTTAATCTTAACGTCTAGATAATGCTACCTTTAGCATTAATCTATTTAAGATTTGCTCGATCGCAATTACTGTCCAATCAATATCCGCTTCTGTGGTTTCTCGTCCCAGACTCAAGCGAATTCCGCCAACTGCCAGAGTTTTGCTATATCCCATTGCCAACAAAATTGGACTGGGAGTTATTTTCCCACTGTTACAAGCAGAACCAGAACTAATCCCTATTCCTGCTAAATTGAGCTGTCTTACTAAAGTTTTGCCTGTGACTTTCTCTGTGTCGCCGTCGGGAGAAACAATGCAAAAACTGACGTGGTGCGGGAGTCGGAAATATCGATCGCCAGTTGGTACTAAACTGGGTATATGAGCTAATCGGTCAAAAAGTCGATCGCGCAATGCAATTAACCTCGGCGTTTCCACATCTATTTCTTGCAATGCTAACTCCGCCGCCACCCCAAAACCGACGATTGTCGGCAGCGCTTGTGTCCCGGAACGCATTTTCAATTCTTGGCCACCACCGCCTAACATTGGCACTAATTCTACTCCCGGACGCACGTAAAGCGCGCCTGCACCTTGTGGCCCGTACAGTTTGTGACTGGAAAGGGAAAGCAAGTCTACAGGGAGTTTCTGCACGTCTACTTGCAGCTTGCCCGCAACTTGAACTGCATCGGTATGAAACATGATATTGCGATCGCGCGCAATTTGTCCTAATGCCTCGATTGGTTGCAGCGTGCCAACTTCGCTTTGTCCGTAAATGATTGAAATTAACACTGTATTCGATCGCAGGGACTCTTGCAAATCCAAAGGGTGAATGCGGCCAAATTTATCCACGGGTAGGCGCGTCACTTCCCATCCCAACTGTTCGAGTTGTCGCGCCGGTTCTGCTACTGCGGAGTGCTCTACGCTGGAGATAATAATATGCTGTGGCTTTGTATAAAGACGGGCAATTCCCAGAATTGCCAAATTGTCCGCTTCAGTGCCGCCACTGGTAAAAATCATCGATTCCGGTAGCGCGTTAATCAAGCTAGCAACCTGCATTCTTGCTAATTCTAAAGCTGTCGCCGCCCTTTGTCCCCACTCGTGCAAGCTGGAAGGATTTCCCCACTGCTGAGTCAGGGCTTTTTGCATGGCTTGAATCGCTTCGGGGCGTGCGGGTGTTGTGGCACTATAGTCTAGGTAAATTTGCATGATTTTAATGAGTTAGTTGTTAGTTGTTAGTTGTTAGTTGTTAGTTGTTATTGGTTATTGGTTATTGGTTATTGGTCAAGAGTCTGTGGGTGGTTTGCTTTTGGGTATTTTCTTAATTTTCAACGCTTGAGTATTTGCTTTGCTTTGAATTGAGTTTAGGTAAGCGTTGAGTTTGGGAGATAGTTCGTCTATTAAAGGTTTTATGCGCTCGATTTGCTCGGTGGTTAACAGGTGTCGGGCACAAGCTAATCTTAACCAGTGTCTTGTTTCATGCAGTGACCCCCGGGCTATTTTGATAAAACGTTGATTATCATTGTAGTTATACCGCCCATTCCCCTCGGCAATATTAGCACCAATACTATCGACTGACCTAACCAATTGTTGCCCAACTGTATTTTTAGCAAAGAAATCCCAGGATTGAACAATAAACCAAACTTCATTAGAAATTTGCTCTGCTAATTGATAAACCTGCAACTCTTGAAACCTAACCATACATTTAAAAGTTGAACATTGAACAATTATAACATCTTCCCAAAAAAGCACAACTAA
>NZ_JAUBQM010000021.1:0-67506 GCF_036701245.1 Microcoleus sp. Pol14D4 | reverse complement strand
CCAATAACAACTAACCAATAACAACTAACCAATAACAACTAACCAATAACAACTAACCAATAACAACTAACCAATAACAACTAACCAATAATTAATAACTGATTACTAACTTCCTGGTTTGCAGACATTGTAATCTTCGTGCGACAAAACTTTTTGGGGAATTAAGAAAGTGCCGCAATCTTCACAAAGCATTCTGTAGTTGCGAGTTACAGGAATACTGATTATCAAACGGTTGTGACGCAGGCGTTTGCCGCCGAAATCTCTGTAATTCTTATTTTCGCCCAAAGCTGCTATAATTGCGCGGGCTTTAGTAACTACGTGGTCGGGCAGACCTCTGAGATCGATGATATCTCTAGCAAATGATGCTTCCCTCTCTTGTTTTTTGGTTTGTTTTTGTGTCAGCACTTCAACGTAATGCTGCTGCGCCACCAACTCTTGCGTGCAGCGATGGCACGCTTTACCATATCCTTTGTGACCGCACGGAAAAATTCTTTTTCTTTTAGCCATAAAGCAGCGGTATAGGGTTTGACCTACGCCCCTGAATGCTGCTACCCTACCAGTGATGCTTCCGGCATCGAGGCAGTTCTACAAGACGCAAAATCTATTCCCTTGCATAAATTTAATAGGTTGTAACTTTACTTGATCCAATAGATTTGAACTGTGGGAAGGCTAATAACCTCTATATTTTTTAAAATTTTGTGACTGTATTGTATTATCATTTACTCGGTTTCTGTTGTGCTGGGCTGGTGGCGCTCAATCTGGCGGGCTGCGGACGAACAAAGCAAGACGTGCAGAATTTACCTCTCAGTCTGGCTCCATTGCCTCAAGACCCCTTGTTGCAAGTATACTTCAATCAGTCGATCGCTTCGAGTTATACAGAGCCTTACCGCCAGCAAACTAGACCTGGGGATGATTTAGAAAACTCGATCGCTGTTGCGATCGCCAGTGCTAGATCGACGGTAGATGTAGCGGTTCAGGAGTTTCGCTTGCCCAGTATTGCGAGGGTTTTGGCCGATCGACAGCGATCGGGAATTAAAGTGAGATTAATTGTCGAACATATCTATAGTCGCCCTTGGAGCGATTTTACAGCTCAGGAGTTAGCGAAATTACCGGAAAGAGAGCGCGATCGTTATAGCGAATTTGTGCAACTTGCCGATCGCAATAAAGACGGTAAATTGAGTGCCGAGGAAATCAAGCAAAATGATGCTTTGGTAATTGTCAAGGATGCGGGCATTCCTGTAATTGATGATACTGCTGACGGCAGTAAAGGCAGCGGTTTGATGCACCACAAATTTGTGGTAATTGATGGCAAAACCGTAATCGTCACTTCTGCTAATTTTACCACAAGCGATATACACGGCGATTTTAAAACAGCAGCAAGTCGCGGCAATGCTAACAATTTACTGAAAATTGAAAATCCTCAATTAGCGCAACTATTTACTCAAGAATTTAACATCATGTGGGGCGACGGGCCCGGAGGCAAACCGGACAGCAAGTTTGGCATCAAAAAGCCGTTTCGTCAAGTGCAAAAAGTAAGAGTAGGGAATGCGACTGTTGCGGTGCAATTTTCGCCGACTTCCCAGACTTTGCCTTGGGAAAAAAGCCCTAACGGTTTGATAAATCGAACTTTGGGTACTGCGAAAAAGTCGGTTGATTTGGCCCTGTTTGTATTTTCGGCTCAGCGGTTGTCAAATACTTTGGAAATTGAAGCTGGGCGAGGAGTTGCGGTGCGAGCTTTAATTGACTCTAATTTTATTTATCGCTCTTACAGTGAAGGTTTGGATATGATGGGGGCGACTTTCAGGGAAAATTGCCGGTTAGAAGCTGACAATCGCCCTTGGAGAAAGCCGCTGACTGCGGTGGGAGTGCCGCTATTACCGATGGGCGATCGCCTGCACCACAAATTCGGCGTTGTGGACGGCAAAACTGTGCTTACAGGTTCTCACAACTGGACTGAGGCTGCAAATCACGGGAATGACGAGACGCTGCTGGCGATCGAGAGTCCCGTAGTTGCAGCCCATTTTGAGCGGGAGTTCGATCGGCTTTACAAAGGTGCAATCTTAGGAATTCCCGCCCGAATTAAACAGAGAATTGACGCTAAGAAAAAAGAGTGCGATTCACTACAAGCAGCCTCAAAATCGGCGAGTGATAAACCTGAAATTGCTGCGGGTAAAAAGTTAGTTAATTTGAATGCCGCAACTCAGGAAGAATTAGAAACCTTGCCTGGGGTTGGCCCGAAGTTAGCCGAGAGAATTATTGCAGCGCGGCAACAGCAACCTTTCACTTCTTTGGAGGATGTGGCACGGGTACAGGGAGTCGGGGACAAGATTTTAAAGAGATGGCGCGATCGAGTAACTTGGTAGTTAAGTTCGTACTCAAGACTTCATTCCTGACTCTGTAAAGTTCGCACTAATAACTTCGGTCCTTCCTTTCGCAACTGAGCATCCAAGACTCAAGCCTTCACTATAAACCTATTCGATCTTTGACAACACCTCAGATCGCAAGTTAAAATAGCTCCTAAACAAAATGCTATCTATTCACATTAGAGGTAGAGACAGATGGAACACGCCAGATTTGTTACGGGGAGGTCACAAATCAAATTTCTAGCTATTTTTATGGGAGCAATTTTTTTGACAATAGCAGCTTTCACAGTCAGCGCTCAGCAGACTGGCGAAGCACAATTTAGGGTCAAAAACGAAAACACTTTTAATATTAATTTGATTCAATTTAAGCGCATTGAATATGTAGGTTCATGTGCAGGTACTGTCTTCTCTCCTGATTCGCAAAGCGCTCGATTTCTTTCCAGCAAGACTCCCCCCGGTCCTAATAGAAGGGTGATAATTAAAAATGTGACTGAGGGAATGGAAACTAACCCATATCCTTACACAGATAGAGGTTACGACAAAGGTGAGTTTTCCGAGGATTTTGGATTTAAGTTGGGTAACAGTCACAAAACAAGAACTTTTTCGGTTTTAGAGGGAGAAAATAAGTTTATCTATGAAATTAAAGAAAATGACCAAGTTATAGAACAGGGTGCGCTTACTGCTGAAGTTTCTATAGAAAGCTTAGGTACTTTTCCCCGTCAGCAAATTTGCGAAGATAAGGTCGAATGTCGGGATACTGCTGATTGTCGCGACCGTAAAGGCAGAAAAAGAAGTTGCAGACGAGAGTGTTTTCCTGTTCAACAGTGTCGCTGTCCGTAACTACTTTCTGTCATCAAATTATTTGCTTTAATTAACGGCTGAAGAGACAGAGCAATAACAAACAAGAACAAAGAGAAGTTATTTTCCGGTGAAAAGGGGCAACCACAGGAGAGTGCCCCTCCAACAAAATTATTGGTTTAAGTAATCGGGTGAAAGTAAAATGCGGCTCCTAAGACGGTGTATGTTGCTAAAAGCAGCACTCCTTCGAGCCAATTCGAGCGGCCGTCGAGACTAATTAGATTAGCAATTGTCACGGCAATGGCAACTGCAACTACTTCAAATGGATTGAAGTTTAAATCCATCGGCTGGTGAATCACCAATCCGATAATCACCAACACCGGCGCTACCAGCAAAGCAACTAGCAAACTCGAACCCATCGCGACAGAAACTGACAAATCCATATTGTTTTTCATCGCAACTCCCACCGCAGTTACATATTCTGCCGCCCCGCCAACAATCGGCAACAGAATTACCCCTGTAAACAGCGGCGTCAATCCCAATCCTTTGGTAGTTTCTTCCACAACACCAACGAAAATTTCTGATTCAAAAGCAACGGCAACAGTTGAGGCAACTAGCACTCCTATCCACAGCCACAAATTCGGTTTGTGCGTAGTAGATTCCTCTTTAGTATTTTGAGGATTTTCTGACTCTAGTTCGAGTAACCCAACATCGTAAAGATAGCTGTGAGTTTTTAATGAAAAGAGCAGAGTTAGAGCGTAAACTGCAATTAGGACGATCGCAGTTATTAAGGAAAGATTCTGAATGGCTGCGGGCTCGACGCCATTGGAGGTATAAATTACCATTGTCGGCAGCAGGATTGCAATCACTGCTAGAGTCATTGTGGAACCGTTCACCCGCGCGATAATCGGTTTAAATTCTTGTTCTTTGTAACGGATTCCTCCTAGCAGCATGGAAAATCCCATGACTAAGAGCAAGTTGCTAATAATTGTACCGGTTATGCTGGCTTTCACAATGTCAATTAAGCCAGCTTTCAGAGCAACTATGGCAATAATTAATTCCGTAGCATTGCCGAAGACTGCATTTAATAAGCCGCCTATGGAGGGGCCTGTAACGATCGCCACTTCTTCTGTTGCGGTGCTCAACCAAATAGCCAGAGGTATAATGCCTAAAGCGGATGTGATGAAAACTGCGAGGGAACCCCAGTGCAAATACTCAGCGGCGATGGAAATGGGGATGAAAATTAACAGCGCTATGGAAAGAATCTTTTTGATTGACATAGGAACTCGGATGGTATATGGAAGGGTGAGGTCGAGTTGTCGGAGCGATCGTCAAGTTGATTTTACATTATTTAACTGTACTGTGACACCCAAATACGGATACAATCCCCGGACTTGAGTTGTTGAGATCAATCATGGTTTAGACAACAGTTCTAGCCGCCAGCGAGTGGCTGTGGAGTCCATCTAAAATCTAAAATCTAAAATCTTAACTCCACTGAATGTTGTCTATCTGAGAAAAATTGCGCCGTCATTCCGAATCCTTAAAGATGTTTTATCCAAACCTAAATCATTTGTCTCGTCTAATCTTACCTCTACTGTTCCTTCGCCACTAGGTTTCAAACTGGGTTTCAATAACGCACCATCTAGTCGCCTAAATACAATAGAGGCGGGTAATGTCAATGCTGGCAGCGCGACTGTTGAATTTTCCGCTAAACTCTGGCGGTTAGTCTGTCCAACCACCTGAAAAAATAGTCGATCGTTGGTTTTATTGGTTAATCTAACATTGACTTTGCCATTAACGGGAACTATCTTGCCGTCAGGATCTCTTTCTGGTTCGTTAGTTTGAGATATTTCGCCAGCAAAACTCGCATCGTGGGTAAAAAGCAAAAAGCTGTTGCTTGCTACGGCTAAGCTGACCGCCAGTAGACTTACCACCCAGGTTTTATCGATCGCTAATTTGCACATTTATTTTGTTGACTTTTGATCTAAAAATTATCACAAGCGATTTTACCTGATCCTGCTATTTTCTGACAAGTTGCCTAGGAAGTAAATCCGAGCTTTTTCTAGCTGATACATTTACGGTGAAGAGGAAAGTGAATATAATATTATGAAGTTATAGAGATATGGCAAATGTATGTCTTAGTCTGTAGTTCCAGTTGTTGAATAAAAGTAAGTGGATAAGTCGCCCAAATTAACTTTTTAATCGTACCTATTCTCTCAAAGTAATTTTTATCAAAAATACAAAGTATATATAAAGCTCTCTTAATCACCTGCCCACAGCAACAGTTTTATATAAAAAATTGCGATTTTTTAGTTGACAAGTGGCAGCTTTATCCAGCAGCATACAATCTTGACTTATTAGTTTTCCCATCTGACATGATCGGTGGATGAAATACGGCCTCTGCCATTAGTTGAAGAGTTGATGAAAAAAGAAAAAGCTCGGTTTCAGGACAGGAATAGGAATCAGGAAGAAGGAAGTTCGACAACGAAGCCGTGTAGGAGATTTAACGGCTCGAAGTTGAGGGAAGAAAGAACATTTTCTCAACTTCCCCACTCTCCTCCTCCCGCAGCAACTACTCAACCCAACGCACCCGAACAAAATGAGCTTCGCGTCCCCAGAAGTCGTGACTTACAGTAATATCAACAACACTCAAATTAAACGGAATAGCAGTTGTTACGTAACGCTGAGCCAGAGATCCCACATCAGGAGCTAACTGAGCCGCAGCAGCCGCCGCTGCACCCAAACCTAAAAGTTGCAGAATGGGCCCCCGGGGCAGGGCTAAATTAATGCCAACAGCAAGTCCAGCCGTTAGCAGCATTGCCACCGACAAATTCGTGCCACAGCGGGGATGTACAGCTAAATCCCACTCTCCGCTGCCAATCCGATGCAAAGCCTCGCGTACTGCCTGACGCAACTGTGCAATGTTAACGCGACCGTAAAGATAAAATCCTTGGTCTGTGGACATCCCGCCCAACAACTCATTATCGGTTCTTGCTGTGGCCTCGCCGCCAGATTGGCCCAGTACCCAAACAGTAGCGTGTTCCAAAGCATGAACCTGCCGCAAAGCCAATATTTCCTTCAAGCCGGGTACAAAACCGAGTTGTCGCAACAAATCAGCATCTTGAGTCCGCTGCGGGGCAAAGTCGAAGGGAAACTGGCCGGTGCGGCCGGAAGCAGAAGCAGTAGTTGTCATATCAAAACGCCTCCATTAACTCCATTAAGTGGATATTTAACATTAGCAATTCCGTTGAGAAAAAGCCGGTCATAAATTATCAATAGTTTTCACTTTAAAACCTAGCAAGGGCAGGTTTTGTGCAAAAATTATTAGCCCTCTACCTGCCCTTAGTAACAGAGCGCACTTATTCCCAGTTTATCGTTCTAGCCGCTGGCCGTCGCGGAACACTCCTGGAAACCGTCGGCCACTGGTATCGATAATTGTCCCTTTGCCGTGAGGCAATCCCTTACGGAACTCTCCCTGATAGCGGATACCGTTAGAAAACGCGCAGCTACCCCTAGCATCGAGTTCTTGATTAAAGAACTGTCCCGAACACCGGGTACCGTCAGCGCGGGTGAAGACTCCCGCACCCAAAGGCTTGCCCCCCAAAAATTGACCGACAAAGCGATCGCCGTTAGCAAAAATGAATTGCCCCTGTCCAGTCGGCGTACCCACTTTCCAATCCAGAGAAAACGGCCCTATATAGCGATCGCCATTAGTAAAAATAGCTGTCCCGGAGCTGATTCTGCCATCTCGGAATACGCCCTCGACGCGGGCGTCGTCCTTAAATATAAATTGTCCTCGACCGTTTGGCTGGCCGAGACGGAACTGCCCCTCATAGCGATCGCCGGTGGAATATACGTATACCCCCGTGCCACTCGGCAAACCGTTAACGAAGTCTCCGATGTAGCTATCGCCATCGTCGTAATCGCACCTAACTCTACCTGTAGCGATAGCTGGGACGCAGCGACCGGTTTTAGCTCCTGTTCCTTGCGCCATTGATGGCAAGGGATAAGTCGCGTAACTACCAATTCCCAACACTGATGTAACTAATAGAGCGATTCCACTGGTTTTAAAACGGGAAATCATTAACAAAGTCTCTCCTATACGCTTCTGGATATTATTTTGCTTCGTCATTTGTCTTTTGTCCGATTTCTGGTCAGAAGTGGCCTGAAAACCTGAATTTATGCTTTACGAAACTCCGCGTTTGCCGTTGCGATATACCCCCGGAAAGCGCCTGCCGCTAGCATCGATCATCGTTCCGACACCGTGAGGCACTCCCTTTCGCAATTCTCCTTCATAGCGCGTACCGTTCGGGAAAGTGCAGGTGACACTAGCGTCAAGTTCTTGATTGAAAAATCTGCCGGAACAGCGAGTGCCGTCTTTGCGTACTAATACCCCTGGACCAAAGGGGGAACCTGCAAAGAATTCTCCTTCATAGCGATCGCCATTGGTATAAAAAAATTGACCCCGCCCTGATGGTTGGCTGCTAATGGCATCAGTCTGAACGTTCCTGACGACTGCGAAGTTTCCGACATAGCGCTCGCCGTTGGGGAAAACCACCGTCCCATACTTCATCGTGCCGTCTTCAAACACGCCTTCGTAGCGGGCATCATCCTTAAAAATGAATATCCCTCTGCTGCCACTTGGCACTCCCTTCCGAAATGGTCCTTCGTAGCGATCGCCATTAGCGTACACGTAGACTCCCCTGCCGTCGGGCAGGCCGTTGACGAAATCTCCCTCGTAGTTATCGCCTCCCTCGTAATTGCATTTCACTCTCCCCGTAGGAGGGTTTCCTTGGCACAAGGGAGGGCGTTTTCCTTCTTCTGGTGTTGCCTCTGGTGTTGGCTGTGGTGTTGGTTGAGCCATTGATGGCTGGGGATTCAAGAGATTAGTGGCGCTTCCGATACAAGAAGCAACTAATATCACCATCCCTAATTTTTGAATTGAACCGAGCATGAGAAATCTCCTTTGACTTCCATTACTAATAGGGATTTTATATAAGCTAAGACTCGCTGAAAAGTCTTCTATTTTTTAATCCCTAATGTTTTTTCCCAGAAGCGACTAACTCACTCTATATTAATTTTACCTTCAGATTCGATATCAGCCATAAATGCAAAAAGGCAAAAATTAGAGTTTTTGCCCTTAGCATTTTTCATACTTTGCTGTCTATTTTCAGCGTCGCGCTGAGCTATTCGGATTTGACAGACGGCTAATAACTGCATTGGCGGGTTGTTGGCGACTTGCAGGTTTTTCGCCAACACCTTTGGCAACCTCAACGCCGTTTTCCTCTAGAATCACGATCGGATCGGCTCCGGGCTTGATATCCACCCGCTTCACCAACACTTGCCCGTTAGACAGTCGCTGCCCGACTTTGACATATCGGCTGGTTGGTTCATTCGGTACTTTGACAATCACTTGCGTCTCGTTCCCGACTTTTACCACCCCGCTGACTTCAGTGCCTGTAGCGAGGTCAGTAGAAGGCGGTGGCGGTGGTGCAGGAACTACTGGTATCTGCGGAGGAGGTGGGGGATTGGGGTCTCTCCACTGGGTCGGGCGCTTGTCTACTGGCAGTTCCGGCAGATCCGGCACTCCTATGGGTCTAGCTGCAATTGGCTGGGGCGGGCGCGGGGGTGCAGGACGGCGGCCCACTTGAGGCGTATTCAGCCCCGGAACTTGGCGGGGCGAGCCAATTTGCGATCCATCGCCTCCTGGGAAACCAGGCTGTCCAGGGCGACTGCCCAATTGAGGCGTATTCAGCCCCGGAACTTGGCGCGGGGAGCCAATTTGCGCGCCTTCGCCTCCTGGAAAACCAGGCTGTCCAGGGCGACTGCCCAATTGAGGCGCATTGAGTCCGGGAACTTGGCGCGGGGAGCCAACTTGCACGCCTTCGCCTCCCGGCAGAGAAGGATCTCCTGGGCCCGCTGCTATTAACGGAGATCCCGCTGGGCGGCGCCCTAATGGCGGGGGGCTTAGCCCAGGCACTTCTGGCAACCGGGCTAATTCCCGACCCAGGGCCCTCTCGCCTGCGGGCTCACGATTTGTCGGGGTTGCGGATAGAACTGGCAGAAGAGGCGCTTTTGCGATTGTTCGCGCCTCATAGTCTTGATCGCGGAGGGCTGCATCAAGTCTGTTCTTGCCCTGCCGCCAAACTGCTTGCAGCAAATTGATTCGCGTCACGCAGGACAGTTCCCCCCTTCTTACTGTCGGCGGTCGATATACCTCAATTGCCTCGGCAATTTCCGGCACTATCGAACACCGCAGAGCATCAGCAGGCGATTGATCTCCGTAAAGGTTCCACAGACTTGAGGCTGTCCGATATTCATCGAGAGTCTTTTGTATTCTTCTGAAGAATGGCCGGTTAGTTAGGAGTAACTCTCGTCTGGTTGAATTCTTTTGTCCTTCTTTTCCGTAAATAGTATCAACCAATGTACCCAGATCTGTACGGTACTCAGAATATTGTGTGGTGTCGTCTAGCAGAGCCTGAAGCGTCCTAAATTCGCTGACAACGTTTCTTGCTGTCGGGCTGAGATTGATTTGGGGAGCGGCCGGGCCTCTGAGCTTAGTTCCTCCAATTTGGACGGGGCGGGATAGTTCTGGCAGTTTAGGTATCATTGCCACCTGTCGCTGTGGCAGTGTGGGCAACGGATTGGCGGTCATCGGCCCTGCTGGGACTCCGCCCGGGACATCGCCAACTCCGGGAGGGTTTTGAACTACGATCGGCGGCAGCGGCCCAAAGGGGTCTAACTGAGAAGGATTGGCTGTCAAAGGGCCTTGGGGCACCGGCTGAAGCGGAAGCGTTGGATTCCTGTTTTTGTTATTGCCGATGCCTGTTTGAGCCTGTCTTGCTCGTTCGTCTGGGTTGGTCGATCGAATTAACCCTGGAGGCTGGGCGGCTACTATTGGAGACTGGAAAGTCTGAGTTCCTGGAGTGGGGCTGGCAGAGGCTGCCGGAGACGGAGATGCTTCACTAGGGCTGGGGCTGGGGCTGGCTGTGTTGCTGCTTTCGTCGCCACCGCATCCTCCGATCGAGAAAGCTAGTAGTCCTATAGTCGCAAAATATAAAAGTTTGTACATTGCCGATCGCCCCTAAATGCTTAATTTCAAGATCTCCAACAAGGCTCTGCAATTACAGCCTGTTGCCGTTTATCAGTTTATCTGTGTTCGATGTTATGCGATCGCTTGAAAATTGCCAAGTTTTCCTGACGATCCGATCTGGGGATCGGGCGATCGGTTTTTGGGAGCGGGTTAGGATATCAGTGGCGGTTGTTGTTCGACATATTGAATCAATTAAGGTATTTAGATTATGGCAAAAGTGATTCTCAAGCCAATTTGGCGATCGACCTTGGTTTGTGCGAGCGTTTTGGTTGGTCTGGGATCGGTGGGGGGCAGCCAGGTACATTCTCATTCACATCAGCCAGAAACCCAGGTGATGACATTGGTGCCCGATGTGAGTTCCCAGCCGCTGGTGAAGCGGAGCTATCCCGAAGGGAATCGCACTATAACGGGATCGGGATTGACAACTGGAGAATTGTACTCTCAGTTTTGGAACCCGTCAAATTCTGGTGCCAAACCGCGAGCAAATCAACCGACGAAGCCACGGGGGAATCCACAGGTATTTCAAGCTAAAATCAAGCGTCGCGCAGGCGGGACGCCGGTGATTGATGTGGTATTTAACGGCAACAAGACTTTTGAGATGATTCTCGATACCGGGGCAAGTGGCACTTTGATTTCTCAGCGGATGGCTACTGCACTGGGAGTGAGGCCGGTGCGTACCGTGAGAGCGGGGATCGCTGACGGTAGCGTTGTCGAGTTCCCGATCGGCGTAGTGCGATCGATTCGGGTTGGGGGTGTTGCGATCCAAAATGTCGAAGTGGCGATCGCCAGACAAATGCCAATAGGTCTGCTCGGTCACGATTTCTTTGGCAATTACGATGTCAAAATTAAAAAAGATGTTGTAGAATTTTATATCCGCTGAAAGAGAGCAGAGTAGACAAGCGATTTTTGCTCAACTCGTGTCCTATAAAGTTATTCGCAGCCCGGTCAAGGCTTTTCAAATTATTGGTTGAGGCGGTAGCAAAATGCAACCAAGTGTGGTATTGTTCTTAGTGTTTCAAGAGCCACCGACGGTTAAACTATCCGTGAAATCCGGCCACAAAAGCACGGCTGCTGTTGGTGAGATCGGTAACAGTCTCCGACAACGATTCACAGTACAAGCCAAGGCAATCAATTAAACAATTCGCCAAGCCGGTCGAAATAAGTTCCCAAAATGCTGTGGCTGAGGGAATTTTGGTTGGCCTTGTTCAGCCGGAGCTGAGAAAGTATGTAAACTGATTAGCGGCAGATGTTCCGCAAAATCGGAAATCATGACGATCGAGAAATTAATTATTGTAAATAAGGTATTCACATGGCACAAGCGTCTGTATCTCCTGTAGTGCTGATTATTCTAGACGGCTGGGGTTATCGTGAAGAACAAGACGGAAATGCGATCGCCGCTGCGAAAACACCCGTGATGGACAGTCTCTGGGCTGCTTATCCCAGAACTCTGATTAAAACATCGGGCCGGGCGGTAGGGCTGCCAGACGGGCAAATGGGTAACTCAGAGGTTGGTCACTTGAATCTTGGCGCGGGCCGGGTGGTTCCTCAAGAGTTGGTGCGGATCTCGGATGCAGTGGAAGATGGTTCTTTGCTCAACAACCGCGCGCTGGTTGGGCTTTGCGAGAAAGTCCGCGCCACCGGCGGCAAGTTGCACCTGACTGGTCTTTGTTCTGAAGGTGGGGTTCATTCCCATCTCAGTCATATTAAGGGTTTGCTGCAATTAGCAAAGGCACAGGGAATTTCTGAGGTTTGCATTCACGCGATTACAGACGGTCGTGATACTACTCCGAAAGAGGGTGTCGAAGCTCTAACAAAGATTGAAAGTTATATCGCAGAGGTAGGGGTCGGTCGGATTGCGACCATCAGCGGCCGCTACTACGCGATGGACAGGGACAAGCGCTGGGATCGGGTGCAGCGTGCTTACGAGGTAATGACGACTGAGGGTGCGCCTGACGGTCGATCGGCTGTGGATGTGTTGCAGGCCTCCTATGCTGAAGGAGTGACCGACGAGTTTGCAGTTCCGACTCGGATTTCTCCGGGGGCGGTAGCATCCGGCGATGGGGTAATTTTCTTCAATTTTCGCCCGGACAGGGCTAGAGAATTGACTCAGGCTTTTGTATCTCCCGATTTTAAGGGGTTTGAACGGCAGTTAATTGAGCCGCTGGCGTTTGCGACTTTTACTCAGTACGACCCGAAACTGTCGGTAATGGTGGCTTTTGAACCGCAGAATTTGAACAATATTCTGGGCGAGGTGATTTCTAAGCACGGTTTGCAGCAGTTGCGGACGGCGGAAACTGAAAAGTACGCTCATGTGACTTATTTTTTTAATGGGGGTCTGGAAGAGCCTTTTATCGGGGAACACCGGGAGTTGGTGCAGAGCCCGATGGTGGCGACTTACGATGAGGCGCCCCAGATGTCGGCGGACTTGGTGACGGATGGGGTGGTGACGGCTTTGGAAAAAGGCATCTATTCGTTTATGGTGATTAACTACGCTAACCCGGATATGGTTGGTCATACGGGGAGAATGGATGCGACGATAAGTGCGATCGAAACTGTGGATAAATGTTTGGGGCGGCTGTTGAGCGCCATTAGTAAAGCTGGGGGAACGGCAATTATTATTGCTGACCACGGAAATGCTGAGCAGATGTTTGACGAGGACGGGAATCCCTGGACGGCTCACACTACTAACCCGGTGCCGTTTATTCTGGTAGAAGGCGAAGGTCGGAAGATTCCGGGTCACGGAACGGATGTTCCTCTGAGGGCGGATGGTTGTTTGGCGGATATTGCGCCGACGATTCTGGAGCTGTTGAGGTTGCCTCAGCCCCCGGAGATGACGGGACGTTCTATGATTCGATCGGCTGAGTTTGAAGTTCGCGCCAACCGCACTCCTGTGCGAGTCCGATTGTAGTAGGAACGCAGCACTAGGGACAAAGGCTTTCGCCCTTCTTCGTGTCAATTTAACGTCAAACCCAGTCACAGAATACTGTTTGACTATTAAGCCTAGATCCCCCCTAGCCCCCTTTAAGAAGGGGGGAACAGGAAATGGATCAAAGTCCCCCTTTTTAAGGGGGATTTAGGGGGATCTGGACTCAGGTAAAAACGAGATTTATCAAGGCTTTCAGGCTTAAGTTGACACCAATGGACTCTTGGAGTGTCCCTGCATAAATTGTGTGCGATCGACCGAATTTGATATGATAATAAATTACCGATTACTAATTACCAATTACTCCAGATTATGAATATTGTTTCTGTGTTACAAGTTATCTGGTCTTTGTCTGCTTTAGGACTTGTGGTTTTTGTGTTGCTGCACAGTCCTAAAGGCGATGGCATTGGAGGGATTGGCGGACAGGCTCAATTGTTTACCAGCGCCAAGAGTGCAGAAACGAGTCTGAACCGGATTACTTGGGGTCTGTCTATTGTTTTTATGGGTTTGACTGTGATTTTGAGTGCTGGTTGGTTGGCGCCTAAGTTATAAGATTTGGATTTTTAACCGCAGATGAACGCAGATAGACGCAGATAATCTCAAGTTCATCTGCGTTTATTTGTGTCTATCTGCGGTTGCAAAAATGCGGTTGTGGAAAGTTACGGTAAAATCTCGATTGCTGGCTGGTTTGGGATTGGCTTTATGTTGTTTTAGCTTGATAATTTTTACTCAGGTTAATACTCCGGCGGCGAGTCTTTCTTCTCTCCCTAATAGTTTGCCACATCCACAGGTTCACCCTTTGCCGCCAACGCTGGCCAATTGGCAAGATTCCACGGATAGTGGTGATTATTTTGACCAGGTTAAGCCACCGAATTTCGGTCATTTGCTATGGTCTAAGTTTCCGATTCAGGTTTATGTTGAGCGTCCAGTTGATGCTAATAAGTCTGAAGAATGGGTGGCGGCTGTGTTGGAGGTGGTGCGAGAATGGGGGGTTTATTTGCCTTTGGAAGTGGTGGATAGTTCGGAGGTGGCTGATATTAGGATTTTACGTCGGGCTCCCCCTTTGCGTCAAGGAGTTTTGCGATCGCGCTCTGGAGAGGCTACCTATGAATTGTATACCCGTCTGGATGGAAATAAAACTGTGCTATCTCATAGGTTTTCGGTTTATTTGAGTCCGACTCAAGTGGGTAAGTATATTCCGGCGACGGCGCGGCACGAGTTGGGTCACGCTTTGGGAATTTGGGGCCACAGTTTGATGGAAACTGATGTGCTTTATTTTTCTCAGGTGAGAAACCCTCCGCCTATTTCGGCTAGGGATGTTAATACTTTGAAGCGCGTTTATGAACAGCCGACTCGGTTGGGGTGGTAATATAAGTTTTGATATGTAAAATTTTGTCAGTAAAAAGATGAAAGATGAAGCTTTTGGCATTGTGCCAGTTTTTGCCACTGAAACTGATAGTTTGTTTTTGTTGATTCAACATCAAGCGGGACATTGGGCGTTTCCTAAAGGTCACGCGAATCCGGGGGAATCGGCGCTAGAAACGGCGAAGCGGGAGTTTGAGGAGGAAACTGGCATCCGCGATTGTGAGGTGCTTGAGGAGCCTAGTTTTGTGGAACGTTATTCCTTTGTTAAGGAAGGGAAGCCGAGTTCTGTGGAACATTATTCCATTGCCAAAGAAGGGGAATCAATTGAAAAGACTGTTACTTATTTTTTGGCTTTTGTAAATTCCATGGAAGTTCACTTGCAAGTAGAGGAAGTTCAAAATTCGGCATGGGGTTCATTTGAGGATGCAGTTAATCTGATTACTTTTGATGGGAATCGGCAAGTTTTAAGGGAAGTCAAAGCATTTTTGGACGCGAGGAAGGAGTGTTAATCAGTCTTGGATATACACACTTGTTTATGTAGGATGTGCATTGTTCACTTTACGCTATAAGTAGCCTGTTAAAGCACTTTTTGCGTCCGCGAATGTTAATATCTAGTCCGGTTATACGATCGCAATTAAGTTTGTAGTAAGGACTTTAGTGCTTAGTGACTGCAAGCTTTAAGAGAGAGCTCGATTCCTTACTACAAACAAATTATTTTGTTAGATACCCAACTTCTTCAATAAGTAGGGTATCTAGGTATTCTGTGTGATTATTTGTTGATTTTCTGGGCTTCGGCGTGGTGTTGCAAGCGAGAGAAAACGTTGTAGGCGTCGGGGCCGGGAGTATCGTGTTCGGCAGCGCCGTCGATGGGGCCGTCGATGGCTTTCCAAGCAGGAATTCCGCCTTTTAGTTCGGCTACTTTTCTAAAGCCTGCTGCGCGGAGGAGATTGGCAGCTTCGGCGGTTTGTTCGTCGTTTTCACCGTAAATGTAGATGTCGCGGATGGGTTCTAAACTCGATTGTGCTCGATCGACTAATTCATTCATTGGCATCATTACGGCGCCGGTAATGTGGCTTTTGGTGAAGCTTTCAAAGTCACGAGCGTCGATGATTGTGAGTCCGGGTTCGCCCCAATCTAAACGAGCTTTGAGGTCGTGGCTAGATGCTTGAGCTTTTAAACCAGGAGGGGTGGGAGTAACGTCGGGAAGTTTTTCTTTGATGTTGGAAATTTGGTCGGGAATAGTTTTCATGGGTAAAATGTTGTTCAATGTTTTGATTGCTATTGCAATGTAACAAGATGTTTAGGTTGAATTCGTCTTTCTAAAGGCAGAATCAGGCATTGAACTAAAGTCGCAGTTAAGCGGATTTGCTGGTTTTTAGCTGCGGTTGGGATCGCTACATTTGTTGAGGTTGCTAGGAGGTAGCGGGCTGTGCTTAAAATTGTTTCTATCCAATTTACTGCAGAGAATTGGAACTGCGATCGCTCGTTTGATTCGGTATTTATTTTATCAAAGGATCGCATTTTAGTCAATCCCAATTATTTTTAAATAAAATTTGCATACGTTATGTGTAGCTTCCCAGGGGATTGTTTTGAAAAGTTGAAATGTTTGTCAGCAACGTTTCTGGTAAAATTTGATAGTAACAACAAGTATTTAAAGGTATAGATTATGTCTGAAAAAGATGAAATTGCGGTGCCTAAACCTTTGACACCGGAAGAGCAAGCGCTTTGGGATGCGAAGGCGAAAGTTCGGGTACTGTTGAATTTGTGGGATTTGAGCGGCGGGAAGATGAAGGTGAAAAAGGGAGAGTTGACTAAGCGGATTGTGCGGACTAATGAGACGAGTCAGAGATATGTGGAAGTTCTCGGCGAGTTGCAGGCGACTGGGGCGATCGAGTATTCGCTGGTAAATCGGGTGACGCTGGTGGAATTGACGGCGAAGGGGAAAGAAGTTTTAGCGCAAGGCTTGAAAAGTAAGGATTCTCTGTTTGAGTTTGATGGTTCTCAAATTGGTACTCGGCTGGGAAATTCTTTGTTGAAGTGGATTCGGCATCAGGATGGTGCAGCAAGTGTTCGGGTTGAGAAAGGGAAGGCAGAGGTAGGGACGATCGCATCCTATGACGATTTTAAGTCCCAAGCCCTTGCCCTATTTGAGAAATTGGACAAAGGCTACAACTACATGGGACTTGTCCCAATCTGGCATCTGCGCCGTGAGCTAGGGGAACAGGTTAGCCGGGAGAATTTCAAAGACTTGATTATGCAGATGCAGGCCGATCGTTTATTTTATCTCCAAAGTGGAGAGGCTCGTGGAGCAACTGATGAACAAAAGCAAGACTCGATCAGCGATGACATAAGAGGTCTTTTATTTTTCGCTAGCAAACCATCTTGAGATTGAGGCAGAAAACAATGACTGATCCGTATACACCGTTTGAAGAAGCACGCAAGCAACAGCCGAATCCTTTCAAATTGAAACCCATCGTAAGCGCGGATGAGGTTTGGGGTGAAGTCGTAACTGATCTCCCTGACCTCAACCAACAGGTTGACCAAACAATCTATAAAGCAATTTCTGAAGTCCGCCAAAAATATTCTGATAAAATCGGGATTGCAGTCAAAGGTGATAGAGGCACAGGCAAAAGTCATACAATCCACCGGATATGGAAAACTATTGAGCGTGAGGGCGGAGCTGTATTTGCCTACATCCCTCAATTTACTAACGCTAGTCGAATTGACTCCCATGTACGATTCTACCTTTCACTCAGCTTTAAGCACCAAGATGTCAGAGGAGTAACGCAATGGCAGCAACTTGCTGCGTCTATGATTGCGACTCTTAAGGGAACAGAATTTGAAGAAAAATACCAGCCCTATCTTGAAAAATGCAATCATCCTGAAGAATTAAGGAAATACCTCATTCAAAATCTCAACCCACCTCAAAGATATGAATTTATTGATGAGGTAATCGAAGCAATCTTAGAATCTCAACATGACCTTGACTTTAATTTTTTGAAAGCCGTTTTATTTCTCATATTTAGATCGGCTCCAATCGCTCAAGTTGGTATGGCTTGGATTCAAGGTATAGATCATCCTGAAACCAAGCAAAGGGGTTTACCAGAGTTTTCGCAGCAAGAACAAGATGCCAAGTCTATTTGGTTCATAGAGCAGATATGTAAGCTTGCTGGAGTTTCATCACGACCAGTATTGATTTGTTTCGATCAATTAGACAATCCTAGTGGGAGTAATGACTGCGGAGATAGCGGAGCTCAAATAGTAGCTAGCTGCATAGATAGAATTTACTTTCAATGTAGCAACGTACTTCTCCTCTGTTGCGTTATTAGCGACAGATGGAGGGAAATTGAACAAATGGGAAGTGGCATACCCGATCGTGTAGGACAACGGTCTGTAACTACAAACCCACCGACTGCCGATCAGATGTTAGAGCTTGTTAAATTGAGGCTAGCTTGGTTTCACAGCCAAAACAGTCTAAATTCTGATGATTATCCGAATTTATATCCTTTCGATGCTAACGAAATCAGAGGTATTGCAAATAAAGCTGCTAGTGTGCGAAACTTGATGAAATGGTGTGCTGAACAATTTGATTCAGTGGAAATTGTAGCTCCCGGTACTTCAACCATAGACCCGAACGACAATAAACGGCAAGAGTTTCTGGATGCTTATAATGAACTCTTGAGTCGTGTTTCCGTACCCGATGCAAACGATGACCAGTTAGCTGGTATTATTGCCTCTACAATGGCAATGATTCCTAAAGATGGAACAGAAAATGTAATAATTACTTCGGTTACACATATTAAGCAGGCAGGTCACGATCTACATTTGATTATTGAGGGTCACGATTCTCTTCAACAAAAAACAGTAAGAATTGGAGTCAGAGTTTCCGAAACTTTGACTGGCATGACATTCAATGCAGTAATGCAACGACTGTTGAAATATGCCAAACATAACATTACTCGTGGTTGCTTAGTCCGCTCAACACCCGTTCCCCTCAGTTGGAAGAAAGGCAAACAGCTTGAAGAAAAACTTGTACAGGAACAAGGAGGTGAAGTTGTTGTTCTAAAGAAGGATGAGATCAAGCCTTTAGCAGCACTTCATCAAATTTACGAGGAGGCTGAGAACTACGGGTTTACTAAGCAGGAAGTGATTGACTTCGTTCAAGAATTAAACCTGGCTGCTAAAAATCCACTACTTTGTGAAATTCTAAGCGCTCCTACTTAATATGAATCTTGGAATTATTAAGGGTATTCAATTACCAGCTTGTGATGTTGACCTGCTAACATTAGGCAGGCTAATTGCTGTACCATTCAGGCAAAATATCAGAGAAGGTGAGGTACTCTGGCTCTATCCCAGTCAACACCTTCCTGATAATCTTAGCCTCGATCGATACTATCAGACTCAATATTTGACGAAGGCTGAAAGTGCATTTGCTGAACTTCAAACATATCCTATTCAGATTAAAGTCTGGGCGCGTTGTGAATATCATTGGCGGATTAATCCACAGCAAAAATACCTTTTAGAGAAAATTGCACAGTCAACAGTTTGGAAATTGGAAGCTTTGGAACATATTTTTGAAAAATACCAAGTTCTTAAGCTATTGATTTTACGAATTTATCGCCTGTCTAATTCTTGCGTAGTCAATGTGCAAACAGAGTCAGGAGCCTTCTATTGGCCGCAGCGCGACGATGTGATGGCAATGAATAGCGAGATTGATACTCCGGTGATTTCTGAAGCTAGTTTTTATCAGCGTAAAGCTCTCTTGGTGGCGGGAGAAGTCTATCCTTATAAATATTTAGAAGCTTTGCAGTTGCAAGTTGAGGAAATTGGTAGTAGCAACTTAGCTGCCAATCAGCTCAACGATGATATCAAAATATTTCTAGGTTGGTCTGAAAATTCACCAACAGCAAAACCAGACCGAGATTTAGCATGGATAAGTGCGATCGCACAAATCGGAAACTCTAGCGATGGTAATACATTTGAAAAGTTAGTCCGCAAAAGTTTTATCAAGCTAGGATTTGCTAATTCTAATACCAATCCGAAAGCTAGTCTCAATCCAGAATCAACAGGCGGCGCTGGTGGTTTAGACTTTTATTGCGAGACTCCATATCCAGTAGCGGGAGAGTGCAAAGCTAGCAAATATGAAAGTGTACCTAATAGTGTCACCGCTCAATTGGTTCATTTAGGCTTGACTCACTTGGGTCAAGATAAGTTCGATCGATCGATTAAAATTATTTTGGCGGCTGGGCTTTTAACTAATCCAGCTAATCAAGCAGCTATTGGTAGTAAAATGAACGTAATTCGCCCTGAAACATTGCAAAAGCTGGTTGAACTGAAAGCTAAGCAACCAGGTTCGATCGATTTATTACAGTTAAAACCTTGTTTGGAACAACAGCCGTTTGGTGAGGAAGCCGATGTTAAGGTTAATCGCTATATTGACGATGTGCGGGAAAAGCTTAAAGTGCGATCGCACCTTGTCAAAATCGTGAAAAATCGTCTAGAAATCAGAGGGGTTGAAAATGTTGGAGTTGATGCTATTGATGGGGCATATTATGCTAATCCAAATCCACCTCAGCCATTGAAGCTTAAAGAAATGCACGAAATTTTAATAGAGCTTTCCTCACCATTGACGGGTTACTTAGGGCGAATTCAAGGAGAGGAGTGGCGGAGCGATCGCTTTTATTTCCTGCGCGACTTGCCGCTAGATGATTAAGATACGTCAAGGGCGATTCCCTGCGGGATATCTTCGCTTCACGTACTTCATCCAATTTCCTACACAGCATCAGGATCTACGCCCAATTCCCGCAACCTCGCCGCCAATCTTTCAGCGCGTTGTTCGACTGTTTGTAATTGCTGCAATTGAGCTTGTTCTGCCTTAATTAACCCTTCCACCAATGGCGGATCTAAAATTTCATTGACAGATAATCTCAGATTGGGAAATACTACCGATTCCATTTCCTCACCAGGTAAGAAATCTGTATACGTGTAACCATCTTCACCTTCAATCAATGCAAAAAGCCGGATTTTTTGCTTGCCACTTTTCGGATCTACAATGCAATATTCTGGCACATTCGCTAATTCGTACTCTCCGCGTTTAATCACGTAATCTGCACGGCGATTTTCGCTCACCACCTCTACCACTAACAGTGGCTTTTCCTCACAATCGAGGATACCTGCACCGGGTCTAGCAGCAGCTTGTTCCAAAAGACTTTGAGTGCAGACAACTACATCGGGAATCCGAGATTTATCTTCATCTGTTCTCACTCCCAGACCCGTTTTCACTACTAAGTCGAGATTGTGTTCAGCTAGGTAACGCTGCAATTGGTAAACTAAATATTCGCAAATTTTGATAGGTAAAATTGTGGCTGTTGGCATCGGGATTAATTTGCCTTTGTACAATTCGTATTTTACATCGTCCTTGCCTTGATAAAATCGGTATTCTTCAAAAGTTAAGGTCGGCGAAGTATCGAGCTGTTTTTCTTCGACTGCTGGCACAATAGATTGAGACATATATTTTTACCTATCTCGATAGTTTTCTATTATACTAAATTTTGATTTTAACACCCAAGGCATTGAGTACGAAAAGATCGATCGCCCTTATTGACAATCAAGCAATTTGATCCGGTTAAAAATTTGGTTCAGTTCACCATTTGGGCGATCGCCTCAACAAGGCTGTAGCTGCCTCACTGTCGAGAGGTTTAGAGAAAAAGTATCCCTGACCGTACTCGCAGCCGATCGCCCGCATTTGAGCCAATTGGACGGCGGTTTCAACACCTTCGGCCACTACCTCCATGCCCAAACTGCGGGCCAGCATGACGATCGCCCGCACAATTTCCAAATTTTCGCCCATTTCCCCGATGCGGGTAACAAAAGAGCGATCGACCTTCAAAATATTAATCGGGAACTTGTGCAAATAACTCAGAGACGAATAACCAGTGCCGAAATCATCAATACACAGCCCGATACCCAAATCTCTCAACTGCGAAAGCATCGCCGCCGCCGCTTCCCCATCTTCCATCACCACAGTCTCAGTAATCTCCAACTTCAAACAGCGAGCATCAACACCCGTTTCCTGCAAAACTTGCTTAATTTGTTCGATGGATTCCGGTTCCGCAAACTGCCTCCCGGAAAGATTTACTGCGACTGTCAGCGGCGAATTTCCCACAGGTAAATTCAAACTCTTCCACTTAATAATTTGGCGGCAGCTTTCGTTCAAAACCCACAAACCCAAAGGCGTAATTAACCCCGTTTCCTCCGCCATCGCAATAAATTCCATGGGGGAAACTAAACCCCTTTCCGGGTGCAGCCAGCGCACCAGCGCCTCAAATCCGATAACTGAACCGCTTTTTAAACAAACGATCGGCTGATAATAAACAGTAAAAGGACATTCCAATTTTAAAGTAGGCAATGGCGACTTCGGACGCTCCAATCTCCGATCCGTTTCACTCATCGGCGAGTTTTCCGCCGCCGTCCCACAGGCGAAATCCACTATGGAATATTTCAAATTTAGTTCTTCAACCGACTCCCGCAAATCGTGTTCCAAGTGCATCAAAGCCACAGCTTGAGTGTGCATCGCACTGGTAAAAACTTCGTAGCGAGCTTTACCGAGAGCTTTGGCGCGGTACATCGCAATATCAGCATCGCGCAAAATATCTCCCGGCCACTGATATTTGTTGGTACTCAAAGCAATGCCGATGCTAGCAGTAATTAAAACTTTATTACCGTCCAAATAAAGCGGTCGTTCGATTGTTTTGAGAATTTCCTTTGCTTGGGCGATCGCCTCATCAACACCGTGAATTTCATCCAGCAAAATCACAAACTCATCTCCCCCCAGACGAGCCACCGTATCGCCCGGCCGCAAACAAGTCAAGAGACGGCGAGCCACAGCGACCAAAAGCCGATCGCCCATGCGGTGTCCCTGACTGTCATTAATCACCTTAAACCTGTCCAAATCCAGAAACAGCACCGCAAACTGATAGGTCGGATGCCGTTGGGCGCGGGCAAAAGCTTGGCCCAACCTGTCAGTCAACAAAGCACGGTTCGGTAACTCTGTCAGCGCATCGTGCAAAGCATCGTGCAACAATTGTTCTTCAGCCATCTTGCGCTCAGTCACGTCGTGACAGTTAACCACAATTCCCCGCACCGAAGGTTCGTTGAGCAAATTCGTCGCCACCGCTTCCAACACGCACCACGAACCGTCCTTGTGTTTCACGCGGTATTCCGCCATTCCCTGGCTAACTCTCGGCTTTTGCATGACACCTTTGAACACTTGATCCACTATTAGCAATTCGTCAGGGTGAATCAAGTCAAATATAGATCTGCCGAGGACTTCCCCCGTCGGGTAGCCCAAAATCCTCTCTAGGGAAGGAGATACGTAGCGGCAAAAGCCTTTCTCGTCGAGAATCACAATAATGTCTCTAGCATTTTCAATCAACGATCGAAAGCGCTTCTCGCTTTGCCGCAGCTCTTGTTCCGTGCGCTTTTGGTCGGTAATATCGGTATTCATGTAAATCAGACCGACAATTTTCCCCGTGCGGTCTTTAATAGCATCGGCCCGCAGCAACACTTGCAAAGTTTTACCGCTTTTAGTGCGGTTGGTAATTTCACCACACCAAGAATAACCCTGGGCGATCGTGTCGAGTACCTCCCTGGCGACTGGGGCGTCAGCAAAAACTGCCGATATACCTCCGGCTAGTTTAAATTCCTCTGCGGTGTCCCATTCAAATAGCTGAGAAAACGCTTGATTTTGATAAATGTGAGTGCCGTTCGCATCGCTGATGCCGATCGCGTCACTCGAACTTTCCACCGCCTTGCGAGTCAGCACCAGAGCTTCTTCTGCCCGCTTGCGCTCGGTAATGTCAATCCCTACCAGACAAGCTGCTTTGCCGCGATCGTACTTTTGAGCCACAATCAAATAGTATCCTTCCGACTCTCCCGCCTCGGTTTGTACCTTAACGTTGAGTTCTTTAACCGCTTCCGTAGCGTCGCTGCCAAAAAACTCCACCACAAAAGAGTTAAAATCCGAGCTAGCGCCCAGAAAACCAATATCTTGACCGACAAAAGCCGACGGCCGCAAACCATGCAGTTTGGCTAAGTGCTGGTTAACCCCCAAATAGCGCAAATCCGAGCTAATCCAAGATACTGTTCCCGGAACTGCTTCCAAAATCGTCTGCAGTTGGTCGTTAGCTTGCTGCAATGCTTCGTGCACTTCACAGATGCGTTCCGACAAGTCCGACTGAATCCCTACGAAATGAGTCAAATTAGCGCTGTCGTCTCGCACGGGAGATAGCGACAATTTGCTCCAAAAAGGAGTGCCGTCTTTGCGGTAATTTTTGATTGTTGTCTGGATTTCTCGACCTTGGCGCAAGGCCTCGCGGATCTTAGCTACGGTAGTTCGATCGGTATCCGGGCCTTGCAAAAATCGGCAATTGCGCCCCAAGATTTCATCGGCGCAGTAACCTGTCATCCGTTCAAAGGCCGGATTGCAATAAATTATGGGACAGTCGGGTGCATTGGCGTCAGCAATAACAATGCCGCTGCTAGTAGCTGCCAAAGCTCGATCGCGTAGCCACAGGTCTTCTGACGCAGTATGGCGATCGCCGACATCCCCCACTTCACCTAAATTAGAAATTGACTGGTTCTCCCGATCTCCCATCAGCCGAACTTTCAAGCAAACCTTTACAATTTCCGAGTTGTTTCTTACTGTAACGTTTTTCAGGACTCGCGCAACGTAAATTGTATCTGGGCATTTAAGTAAGCGGGATTTCACCTTAGTTGCTTGGTATTTTCTACCCTTGCTGTTGGGCATTTAAAAAAGCACATCTTCACATCCGCAGTGCAAAACCCTCTATTCTTCTCCCCCTCAGACTCTCTCCCCCTCTTCCCTTCTCCCCGCGCCCTGGCAATCACGATCTGCTGCAGCTTATTTAGCAGGAGTTGCAGCTTGAGAACTCGGCGGCGCAATATTAATTAATGGCAAAGTTCCGCCTCCTCCCATTACTGTCGGAAACTGGCCGTTCCATTTTTCAATTGCTTGCTGCTGCAAAATTTCGGCTGTTAATGTTTGCCGCTGCAAGCGTTGAGCTTCAGCTTTACCTTTAGCACGGTTAATTTCCGCTTGAGCATCTTGGGTGGCTTTTTTAACTGTAAATTCTGCTTGTTTAGCTTCTTGTTCGGCTATTTGTTTGGATTCGATGGCTTTGCTAAATTCTGGAGAAAAGCCAAAATTTATTAACGAAACATCTCTGACAATGACGCCGTAAGGCTCCAAGCGCTTTTTGAGGCTGTTGTCGATTTCTGTTTTTAGTTCCGTGCGCTTAGTGATAATTTCTTCTGCGGTTTTTTTAGAAGTTGCTGCTTTGAGAACTTCCGAAATTGCCGGACTCAGAATGCTGGTAACAATTTGTTCTTCGTCTCCCACTTGTTGGAAAATTTGATTTACTTTGGCGGGGTCAACATTCCAGTTGACTGCCAAATCTGTAGTAATGCTTTGCAAATCTTTGGATGCTGCATCTGCTTTCAAATCTGTTTTTTGTACGCGCACGCTGATAGTTTTTACAGAGGTGACGATCGGTAAAATTGGGTGGATGCCTTCATCTAAAATCGCGTCTTGAACTTTGCCGAAGCGCATCACGACGCCGCGTTCCCCTGCGCCGACGAGGGCAAAAGGTCTTAAAATTAAGGCGGCGATGATGAAGACGATGCCACCGACGATGTAGAGAGCTAGGTTATACTGAACATTTTGCATGGTTTTCATATGTTTATTCACCAATGTTGTGTTACTTGATGTTAGTTTTCTATCCGATATTATCTAAGATTATAACTTCATGTTAAGGGTGAAACAACTCATAAATTCATTGATTTTTTTTCATAAAAGTCATATATTTGCGAGGGTCTGGGGACCTCTTAGCTCGATGAGCGGGGATGAACAATGGCACTTGTAGCTGGGTGAGATTATTAATGAATAAATGTTTCAAGTATCTTGACAATGAGGATAAAATTAGATAAAGAAGAAGTAAATAAATAGCTCGCGCGCTCTCAGACAACGAATAAAATGGCGATCGGAAAGAAAAAGCTTTCTAGAAAGCTAAAAGATCGGCATCAAATAGGTATTTTTTGTAAATTTTGAGTAGAAAATTGGAGGCGCGTGCCGATAAAACCTTTGGGGGTTGGTTCCAGCACAAGCGAAAGATAGAATTTCACTCTCCGACCTACAGACTCTATTGGTAGAATTGGCATCAGCCCGCATTTCTCAACCCTCCTGAGTAGAAAAAAAGACTCCTTGGGCAGGCTAGGAATTTATAGCTACAAACGATAAAAATCTGAGTTTAAAAATGCCTGAAAATAAGTTAAGCTTAGATGAGAACGGTTGAAGAAAAATCAAAATGTTGCAGCGACACCCTTGGCCGCAGACAGTTGAAGAGGCGATCGCCATTCAAGAACAGCTTCGGTCAGAGGTAATTACCACAAATCAACTGGACACAGTTCGATACGTCGCAGGCGTAGATGTCGGCTACGACAGTGCAAACGACGTATCGCAGGCCGCTGTAACAGTTCTGAGCTTTCCCGACTTGCAATTGCAGCAGCAAGCTGTGGTTCGCAGTCCTACAACTTTTCCTTACGTTCCGGGTTTCCTGTCTTTTCGAGAAGTACCGGCAGTCCTTGAAGCTTTGGAAAATATCAGTTTGAGGCCAGACTTGATATTGTGCGACGGTCAAGGACTAGCCCATCCCCGCAGGTTCGGTCTTGCCTGCCATTTGGGGGTTTTGACAGGGATTGCCACGATCGGAGTTGCCAAAAATCGATTTATCGGAGAACATTTAGAAGTCGGACTCGACCGCGGCAGTTGGCAACCCTTGCTGCTGGAGGGATCAACGGTAGGAGCAGCGCTAAGGACGCAAACAGGAGTAAAACCGATTTATGTTTCGATCGGTCATAAGGTAAACTTGATAAGTGCGATCGAGTACGTCCTGCGCTGCGCCCCAAAATATCGCTTACCAGAAACAACTCGATCGGCAGACCAACTAACATCGGGATAACTGGCAAGCGCGGAAGGCATCAAAAAAAAAGTAAAAAGACCAAACAAGCATCCCTCTTTGGACTTTTAATTTTTGAGGTGGCGCGGTTAAGTCGAAAAATCCTCTGAGTCTACTGCCAATCAGCTTTGGGTTCCATCCTTCCAGCGAACTAAAGAATGACTATACCTGAGAAAGAGGTATAAAAGTTGGGGGGGTTTATAGAATGATTGAAAGACAGTAACCAGCTTAAAACATTGGCGGCTCTAACTATAGTGCCCGGGCGTGAACTATTTTTAGTTCACATTTGTAAATTATGAAAGATTCATCCTGCGAGTTAAACCAAAAGCTTAGATTCGTCTGATGAGGTTTCATAAATTACCGTCGGATATCTCACCACTGACTGGAAGTAACCATGACAGTGGGAGGCGAAGGCGCGATCGAGCTAAAAAATCAGAAAAAAACAAGGAGACAGTCATGGCTGAGAAAAGCAAACGCGGATTCGCTTCTATGGATGCAGAAAAACAGCGCGCAATTGCTAGCAAAGGCGGAAAAGCTGCACACGAGAAAGGAACTGCACACGAATTCACCCCTGAAGAAGCCAGACAAGCTGGTCAAAAAGGCGGCGAAGCTGTCAGCAGAAATCGCGAACACATGGCTCAAATTGGTCGCGAAGGCGGTCGGAAAAGCCGCAAGAGCGAAGCTTAAGTCTCTCAAGGCTGGCCCTGTAATGAAAGATTGCACAGTTGCAGCGTGAGAGATAGCACTAGGACAGTGAACGTTTGAGGAGGTTGGGCGATCGAAGTTACCGAGGTAGTTCCATCGCCCAACTTCCAAAATTCGTCACTAGCGCCCCAAACCTTCGCAAATCTGGAAACCCCACAGCAATTAGTTTTTAGTAATCGCTGCTCAATCTTTAACAGCAAAATTTTAACAAAGGTGTACTGGGGTCAATAATTTTGTGGGAAAGAAAAGCTGGCAAGCGCGAGCCAGTCTCTCAAAAAAAGCCAATGCGAGCACAAAAAGCCCCGAAGTCGGGGCTTTTTGTGCTGCACATAATATTTTCAGAAGTTTGAGCGAGTCCGCGTCAATAATTCTAATTAAGTTTTTTGGTGAGGAAGTCCGTCCTCAAAATAAATCAGCTAATATTTTTTTATATTTTTGAGCAAACTAGACAATCATGACAAACCAGCTCACTCTAGCATGGTCAGAAGCTGGGGTGCGTCAAACTCAGACAATTCAAAACGGACAGCCGAGCAAAAATCCGGGAAGCGTGAGGCTCGGACGCGATCCGGCGAAGTGCGATATAGTATTTTCGCATCCCAGCGTATCGGCTCTGCACGTTGAAATATTTTTTAATCAGGAATTGCAGGAGTATGCAGTGCGGAATTTGCGCGAAAGCAATCCGCCCCTGGTAGATGGAAAAATTCTCGCCCGAGGCGAAGCAAAATTGAAATCGGGAAGCCACATCCATTTAGGCCAACTGCAAATTGAGGTGGTGAATGTGACCGAGGTGCAGGTAGCCGCGCCCCAGACAGTTTTGCTGTCTGGACCTCCCGCACCTGGTAACTTTCAGCCGACGGGGCTTTCAAAATATGGTTTGCAATGTCCCAAATGCAGCCGAATTTCGCCTTACGCGCAGTTGAATGCGGGGTGTCCGTGGTGCGGTACTTCTTTGGCGGCGGCGGCGAGTGTGGTCATCTCTCCGTGAGAGTGTAAAAAAGGGAAAATCGGGCTATCCGCTAAACACTCTCAACTTCAAAAATCTTTTTTTGCAGAAAGCTCAAAGCCGACGGCTGATGTTTAAAAAATAATCATGAATTCTCAACCCTTGCGCCTGCGACTGACTTGGACAGATACAGCTACGGGGGATTGTCGATCCCCCATACTCGACTTACCCATCGCTTTGGGACGAATTTTTGAAGCTATGCCCGCCACAATCAACGGGAAACGAGTTTCTCGAATTGCCCTCAGCAGCAGTCAAGTTTCTCGCTTCCACGCAGTGATTGGCACCGAAGGTAACAGTATTTTACTCACTGACACGGGTAGCCGCAACGGTACTTTTGTTAACGGCGTTCGCCAAACCCGGTGCGTGCTGGCAAACGGCGATATGCTGCAAGTTGGGCCCTACGCGATCGGCATTTCTTTTGCTGTGAATTCCCCAGAAACGCCGTCGGTCAATTTTCACATTTTCTTTAACCCGCAGACCAATGGGCCAGACCCGGCATTGGGCCAGCCAATAATGTTGCAGCTTCCTCAAACAAGTAGTAGGGAAGAATTTCCGCCGATCGCATTTTTGCAAGCTTCTCAAGTGTCAATGCGATCGCTCGAATCTAGGGGACTCCCTGTGACAGAAGTTGATTGGGCTGCCGTTGGCGGCGGTTTGGGCAGCTTTATTTGGGTGGATTTGCTGAGAATTTGCGGCGTGAAAATCGATCGAATTGCGGTTTTGGGCATGGAAAAGCAGCCTTACGCCCGCTACCTGCGCCTGTGCCTGAATTCTCAAATTCCGCTGCGGGAACGCCTGCGATCGAATTCTGACTCTTGTCCAGACAACATTTGGGGGTGGCCTCCCTATGCTTTGCGGGAAGCTGGGCAGGAATTGCGGAAAGGGCGTTTGGGGATGTCGTTGAAGTTGATGTGGCAGGTGTTTGCGGAACCGACTTTTGCCGAAACTTATACGCCTCGCGCGGGGAATGTGTTTGATTCTATTGACAGGGAAGTCGATCGAATTGGGTGGAATCAGATGTTTCGCTACGGTAGAGTGCGGGGAATTCGCAAAACAGATGACGGCAGGTACGCGATCGCTTATTCTCGATCGGATGCGGATCACCGCGAGCACGCTTTTTTAATCGCCAAATACGTACACTTAGCCACCGGCTATCCCGCCATTCAATTTCTGCCCGACTTGCAAGCTTACCGCGAAAAAACCCAGGATTTTGAGTCGGTTGTCAACGCTTACGAAAAGCACGACGGCGTTTACGAAAAATTGGAGGCCAGCGGCGGCAGCGTGTTAATTAGAGGCCGGGGAATTGTGGCTTCCCGCGTGGTGCAGCGGATTTACGAAGCGCGGCAGCGGAACCGCAACATTCAAGTATTGCATTTGATGCGATCGCCCAAACCTCAAGGTAACAAATTTAAACTCGCTCAGCGCAGGGTCGAAAATCACTACGAATTTCAACCTTTCAACTGGCCAAAAGCTTGCTGGGGCGGGGAACTCCGCGTACTTTTGGAAAAAGCCGCCCCCGAATTTCGCCCGCAGTTGCTTACAGACTGGGGCGGAACTACGACAGCCCAGCGCAGCGACTGGCGGCGGATTGTCAAAGAAGGCTTAAGTCAAGGATGGTATCAAATTACCTTCGGGGAAGTCGAGCGAGTCGAGCGCGACAGTCAAAACCGCACGGTGACGTACATTCAGGAGAAGGAACTCAAGGGGCAAATTAAGTTAGAAGCTGATTTTATTATTGATGCTACGGGTTTGGACGCTAAGGTAAAAACCAGTCCGCTGTTAAACGATTTGGTAGTTCAATACAATCTTCCCCTCAACGGTTTGGGGCGGCTGAGTGTTAACAACGATTTTGAAGTCCCCGAATTGCGGAATTCTTCTGGTAGCAACACAGAAGGCCGGGTATACGCAGCAGGCGCGATTACTTTGGGAGGGCCTTACGCGCCCGTAGACAGCTTTTTGGGCTTGCAATACGCCGCCTTGCGTTCGGTTGAAAGTCTGGCCGCCAACCGAGTTCCGGGTGTGCGGAAATTGAGCGTTTGGCGATCGTTCGTGCAGTGGTTGAAGTGGATTTTCAATAAATCTCCCGACTAACTGCAAGGAGGAAGCTCGGCAACAAGCAATGTAGGGGATTTAATAGATTTAAACTAGCTTTGCTTTCAATCTAAAATCTAAAATCTCAATTAAAAATCGAACAATTTTGCCATGTAATCTAAAATCTAAAATCTAAAATCTAAAATCGCATGACTCCCACCTTATTCGGCCGCTGGCAAACTCGGTTATTGCTATTTGCAACAGTAGGCGTTTTAGTAACCCTGCCCTTTTTTATAGGTTTAATGACATCCAAATCCGGCTCAATTTTTTTCTGGATTTTAGGGTATGTCGCGATTTTTGGTTTCGGCTGGGATGCTTTATATATATACATCCAGCAGTTCCGCTGGGATCGAGATTGGCCCGGTGCATTTCAATTGCTCGCCGGAATTTGGGAAGCACTTTTTGTGTTATTTTTAATCAAAGTTATCGGTTTACCGGGGATATCTGCACAAGATTTTGACTTGGGAGCTTTTGCTTTGCATTATAGTTTAGTGTGGCTGGCTATTTATCTGGCGTCGCAAACACTGATGCGGATTTTGTTTCCCCACTGGCGTTTCCGAGGCGGTGAATGGTTTTAAGAATAGTTTTGAGTATAGTAAGGTGCGCAATACGCACCAGTAGGGGAACGGCATTGCCGTTTCCGGCGGGATCTGCGACTTTTAATAATAAAAGGTGCGCATTGTGCACCCTACAGAATTTATAGTAAGGTTCAGCGCTCCCTCCGCACCCGACAGAATTTATAGAAAGCTCAACTCAAAATTTCTGTGATCCTTCAATGCACCGTCCTCCTTGTATTTTCTCATTTTTTTCGGGTTCTGGCTTGCTCGATCTGGGTTTTGAGTCGATCGGCTTTAATGTAGCGTATGTCAATGAAATTTTCCCACCTTTCATGCAAGCATACCGCTATTCTCGGCAATGCCTGAATTTGCCGCTACCAGAATACGGATATTGCGAAGGAGAGGAAGCAGATGTAACTCGACTTGTAGGGGGAGAAGCAGCTTTTCGCCTGCGGGAATTGATGCAGGATGCCCGCAAGCATCACGATATTGTGGGGTTTATCGCGGGGCCGCCTTGTCCTGACTTTTCTATTGGTGGCAAAAACCGAGGTCAAGAAGGAGATAAAGGCAAACTTTCCGCTTCATACATTGAATTGATTTGTCAGCAGCAGCCAGATTTCTTTTTATTTGAAAATGTCAAAGGTTTGTGGAGAACAAAAAAACATAAAGCTTTTTACGATGAACTAAAACATCAGTTGGCGGATTCGGGATACGTTTTTGCCGAACGTTTAATTAATGCAATAGAATACGGGGTTCCGCAAGATAGAGATAGAATTATTTTGATTGGGCTTAGAAAAAACCTTGTCAAAAATCTGGGCATTTCCCTAGAGGAAAAAAACCAAATGTTAGCAGAAAGTTTATTTCCTTGGCAAAGTCAGGTATTATATCCCAAATCAGAAATTTTTTCTCATCCTTGGCCTGATAGAACAGCCTTTGCAGATGATTGTTTCGTGCCTTGTCCTGATGGCATTCCCCAAGATTTAACGGTAGAATTTTGGTTCCAAAAAAATGACGTTCTCAACCATCCCAATGCCAAACACTATTTCCAACCCAAAGCCGGCCTTAAGCGGTTTGCTTCCGTTGATGAAGGAGATGATTCAAAAAAATCTTTCAAGCGATTGCACCGATGGCGTTATTCGCCAACCGCTTGTTATGGCAATAATGAAGTTCACTTGCACCCTTACAAACTTCGCCGGCTTTCTGTTGCAGAAACACTGGCTATTCAGTCACTGCCAAAAGATTTTGCACTGCCAGCAAAGATGACGTTGACTAATATGTTTAAAACTGTTGGCAATGGAGTTCCTTATTTGGCTGCACAAGGTATTGCCAAAACAATTTTACAGTTTTTACAGACAAAATAAATAGATAAATAAGCGCAAAAGTATTTCAGAAACCCGGTTTATTGCTAGATTTGTCGTGACTAATCCCAAAACTCGTAGAAGCCGGGTTTCTAGACCCCTGTAACAGTTAATTGTTGCGCCTCACACACGCTAGAGATTGGTGAACGCCGTTGTTTAAATGAACTCATAAAAAGAAATATTCACAAATGGTTTAGACTTGTTATATAATAGTTGGTTAAGGTTGAAAACCTATATTTTTTATTGCCTGCAATTCGCCATGACCGTTAAACCCCGCCGCTATCACATCACTACTTTCGGATGCCAGATGAATAAAGCCGATTCGGAACGGATGGCCGGCATTCTGGAAAATATGGGCTTTGAGTTCTCGGAAGACCCGAACGAAGCTAGCTTGATTCTCTACAATACTTGCACAATTCGCGATAATGCCGAACAAAGAGTTTATTCTAACCTCGGAAGGCAAGCTCATCGCAAGCGCCAAGAACCGGGTTTAACTTTAATTGTAGCTGGATGCGTGGCGCAGCAGGAAGGTGAAGCGCTGCTGCGGAGAGTGCCGGAATTAGACTTAGTAATGGGCCCGCAACACGCTAACAGACTTGAAGATTTGCTGGAACAAGTTTTTGAGGGCAATCAAGTTGTGGCGACTGAAGCTGTTGAGATTATGGAGGATATTACTAAGCCGCGCCGCGACAGCAAGGTGACTGCTTGGGTGAATGTAATTTACGGCTGCAATGAACGCTGCACTTATTGTGTTGTGCCGAATGTTCGCGGGGTTGAACAGTCGCGAATGCCGGAGGCAATTCGCGCTGAGATGGAAGATTTGGGCCGTCAAGGTTACAAGGAAGTAACTTTGTTGGGGCAAAATATTGATGCTTACGGACGCGATTTGCCGGGGACAAAACCGGACGGCAGCAACCAGCATACTTTGACGGATTTGCTTTATTTTGTGCAGGATGTGCCTGGAGTCGATCGCCTCAGATTTGCTACTAGCCACCCGCGCTATTTTACGGAGAGATTGATTAAGGCTTGTGCTGAATTACCGCAGGTTTGCGAACATTTTCACATTCCTTTTCAGTCGGGAGATAATGATATTTTGAAAGCGATGTCGCGGGGCTATACTCAGGAAAAATATCGCCGGATTATTGATACAATTCGCCGTTATATGCCGGATGCTTCGATTACTGCCGATGCGATTGTCGGTTTTCCTGGGGAGACTGAAGCCCAGTTTGAGAAGACTTTGAAGTTGATCGAAGACGTTGGTTTCGATTTGGTGAATACTGCGGCTTATTCGCCTCGCCCTGGGACGCCGGCGGCTGTGTGGGAAAATCAGTTGAGTGAGGAGGTGAAAGCCGATCGCCTGCAACGAATCAATCATGTAGTCACAACAACGGCGATGGAACGATCGCAGCGCTATTTCGGACGCACTGAAGAGGTTTTGGTGGAAGTCCAGAATCTTAAAGATTCAACTCAGGTGATGGGACGCACTCGCGGCAATCGCCTCACATTTTTTAAGGGCGATATTGCTGAATTGGCGGGTAAAATTGTGCGGGTTAAAATTACAGATATTCGCGCTTTTAGTTTGACGGGGGAAATGCTTTAAATAGCACCGGAATGAGATAGGGGACGGCTTACTGGTGAACTTTTCTAAGAAGATGTAATTTTTTTTACCGCAGAGAGCGCAGAGGACACAGAGGAAGAGTGGAAGGGAGGAGATAAGTAGTTTTAAAGCGGTTCGTATGTGCCTTAGTTGCGCTCTCTGCGTGTATATTTGTCGAAAAGTGCTAGGAGTATTGAAAAATGACAAAGATGCGGATCGGGCTATTGTTCGGGGGGCGATCGGGCGAACACGAAGTCTCAATTAGTTCAGCGCGGGCGATCGCCCGCGCCCTCGCTGCTGAGGAAAATGCCTCTAAATACGAAGTTCTGCCCTTTTACATTCAAAAAAACGGCCGCTGGCTGTCGGGAACATTACCTCAACAAGTCTTAGCCACCGGAAAACCTCTGGAAATAGAGGAACAAACAGCAGAAGATGATTCTCCCGCTGGACAGTTTCCTAATTTTAATGCCGTAGATGTTTGGTTCCCTGTTTTGCACGGGCCAAACGGCGAAGACGGTACGGTGCAAGGATTGTTGAAATTATTGCAAGTTCCTTTTGTCGGTTCCGGGGTTTTAGGTTCGGCGCTGGGAATGGATAAAATTGCGATGAAAATGGCTTTTGCTCAGGCTGGTTTGCCGCAGGTAAAATACATCGCTGTCAACCGTTCCGAAATCTGGTCTAATCCTTGCGTTTTCCCCAAATTGTGCGATAAAATTGAAGCAGAGTTGGGCTATCCTTGCTTTGTAAAACCAGCCAATTTGGGTTCGTCTGTGGGAATTTCTAAAGCTCGATCGCGCCCTGAATTAGAAGCAGCTCTCGACAGCGCCGCCAGCTACGACAGGCGGATAATTGTCGAAGCGGGTGTGGTGGCTAGAGAATTAGAATGTGCAGTTTTAGGCAACGATAACCCCAAAGCTTCTACCGTAGGAGAAATTACTTTTCAAAGCGATTTCTACGACTACGAAACTAAATATACCCAGGGACAAGCAGACTGCTCAATCCCGGCAAAAGTCAGCAGTGCGATCGTCTCGCAAATCCAAGAAATGGCAGTACAAGCATTTTTGGCTGTAGACGCGGCAGGTTTAGCGCGAGTAGACTTTTTCTACATTGAATCAACCGGAGAAGTTTTGATTAACGAAATTAACACTTTTCCCGGCTTTACAGCTACCAGTATGTATCCGCAAATGTGGGCAGCGGACGGCATTTCTTTCCCTGAATTAGTAGACCGTTTAATTCAATTAGCTCTTGAACGGCACGGGGAAAAAGGTTGAATCGCGCGCTGCAAAATGCTGCCTTGCCAACAGCAAAAAATATTTTTTTCGCAGGTGATATATCCATACCAGCGGAAACGATATAACATGGTTGTGGCAGGCACTGCCTGCCAGCAACCCAATTTCCGCTGCGGGTCGAGCAACTGGGAATTTTCAGCGGTCGGGTATAAATAAATGCAACATAAAATGGTTAACGGAGAAGGGCGAATAGCAGTGTCAATCTCACATCTTGCATCTCAAATTTTAACTCGGTTAACTTAGATGAGACGTTTCACTCAACTGCCGCAGTGGTGGACTTACGGACTGGTATTTCCCCTAGCGGTACTCAACTGCTGGTTAGCCCTCCTAGTCTTTGAATATTTTCGCGCCCTGATTACTGTTTTGGTAGTGGCTACAGTGCTGTCTTTTTTGCTAGATTATCCAGTGCGCTTTCTGCACAGATACGGTCTGAAGCGCGATCGAGCAGTTTTGTCGGTATTGTTTTTGACTTTACTGGTATTGGTGGTTTTAGGTGTCACTCTGGCCCCGATTCTGCTAAACCAAATTACTGAACTTGCCACCCGACTGCCGACTTGGATAGTTTCTGGCACAGAACAGATTGAAGCGTTCCACAAGTGGGCGGAGAATCGCAATCTCCGCATTGATGTGAGCGGTTTGACTACCAAATTGAGCGATCGACTTTCATCTCAATTGCAGTCACTCACTGGCGAAGTTCTCAAATTTGGCTTGGGTGCTGCTGACGGCCTGTTGAATTTCCTCCTCACAATAGTCGTGACATTCTACTTGCTCTTGCACGGCGATCGCGTCTGGGAAGGTTTGTTTAAATGGTTTCCTTCCAAGCTAAGCCTTCAATTGCGAGAGTTGCTGGCGCGAAGCTTCCACAACTACTTCGTCGGGCAAGCAACTTTGGCAGGTTTGATGGGACTGTCTATCACTGTTGCTTTTTTAATTTTGCGAGTTCCCTTCGGACTTCTGTTCGGTTTGGGTGTGGGTGTAATGACTATGATTCCCTTCGGGGCACCTTTCAGTATTTGCATTGTCAGTTTACTGATCGCATTAAACAATTTTTGGCTCGGCGTTACAGTTTTAGCTGTCGCTACAGTAATTGAGCAAATAATTGAAAGTGGGGTTGCTCCTCGTCTATTAGGCGGTTTTATCGGTCTCAATCCTGTGTGGATTTTAGTGTCACTGCTGGTAGGGGTTAAGGTGGCAGGAGTAGCAGGTTTGTTAGTTGCGGTGCCGATGGCTGGTTTTATTAAGAATACTGTTGATATTTTGGAAAGATCGAGGAACAAGTCGAGGGAAATCGATTCGGTTAGTTCGATTGAACCTATGCAGCAATAAAATTCCTCCATAGGGTCAAATTTGAGATTTGAAGAGAATTTTTGCAGGCTATTTAGACTTAGATGTAGTTGGTACTTTAGCTTGAGGCTTTACAGTTTTTGTTACTTCATGCTTTAGGGTGAGGCTTTGCGGTGCTTTAGCTGCTAGCCTTTCTGGATGCAGGCGGGGTCAAAACCCCGTTTCTAGGTTAACGTCGATCGCTCACAACAAAGATTTTGCTTAGAAACCAGGTTTTTTTGAGTGCAGGATAGTTGTTGACTTCGGATATAAATCCTGTGAAAAATTTGCGGGAAATACGGAATATGCGAGCCGGCTAGCGTAGTTTGTATTATCGCACTCAGACACCAATTCGCCAGTGCAGACCCAGTTCGATGGCACTCAAAAGCTCGATTTCACAAACAATTTGCCTGCGACTGTCCGGTTTCTACCCCAGCTTGTAGGGTAAACCCCACCAGTCAAGCAGAGATCATCAATGCTTGAATTAAAATTAAACAACCTTAAGTTGTAATTAAATTACAGTAGGTGCTAAAAATGCAAAATCCTAATTATAACTCTTGCTCTAACTCCCACCAACTCAATACTATGTCAACCAAAAATATGCCTGCTACCACTGTGCGTTCTAGCCATTTCTCGTTGCCGAAAAAACTGGCTTTTTTATCCCTTGTTTTGCTCGGCTCCACCGCAACGGTTGGGTGCAGCGCCCTAACTTCTCAAGTTCCTGGAAGTTCTAACGCCATCAAAGCTGAACCTTCAACTACAGCGCCAATCTCAGCATTGCCTGCGAATATACTGCCCTCTCAAGACTCTAATTTTGTCACTAAAGTTGTGCAGGAAGTCGGCCCGGCAGTGGTGCGGATCAATTCGTCCCGCACGGTGAGGAATCAAGTTCCAGATGAGATCCCCGAGCAATTCCGCCGCTTCTTCGGCCCGGAATCTCCCATTCAACCGGGAAATCGGGTAGAAAGGGGTTCGGGTTCGGGTTTTGTTTTTGGTTCCGACGGCCGCATTTTGACTAACGCTCACGTTGTTGACGGTGCAGATACGGTGACGGTAAAACTGAAGGATGGCCGCGAATTTGTCGGCAAAGTTTTAGGCGTAGATACAGTTACTGATGTGGCTGTTGTTAAAATAGAAGCTAACAATTTGCCTGTGGTGAATTTGGGCAAATCTGAAGAGTTACAGCCGGGAGAATGGGCGATCGCGATCGGCAATCCCCTCGGTTTGGACAATACTGTGACTGTGGGCATTATTAGCGCTACAGGCCGTTCTAGCGCCGATGTAGGTGTTCCTGACAAGCGCGTCAGCTTTATTCAAACCGATGCTGCGATTAATCCCGGCAATTCCGGTGGTCCGCTGCTGAACCAGCGCGGTCAAGTTATCGGCATGAATACGGCGATTATTCAAGGCGCTCAAGGATTGGGTTTTGCAATTCCGATCGATCGAGCACAACAAATTGCCCAGCAATTAGTAACAACAGGAAAAGCCCAACATCCTTATCTCGGCGTTCGGATGTTGAGCATTACTCCCGAAATCAAGAAAGAATTTAATCAAAATCCCAACACCAAATTGAGGCTGACTGAAGATAAAGGCGTGTTAGTTTTGGGAGTTGCGAAAAATTCTCCGGCGGCACAAGCTGGAGTTCGCCTTGCCGATGTGATCAAGAAAATCAACGGTAAAGAAGTCAGCGATGCTGGCAGCGTACAAGAAATTGTCGAGAAAAGTACAGTGGGCAGCGATCTGCAGCTTGAATTGAGCCGCGGCGGACAACCTGTTACTGTGGCGGTGAAAGCGGGTGCTTTTCCAGCGGATCAGCAGCAGTAGAATTGTTGATTGAAACTTAGATCTTGCACCATTGTCCATAATCCTTTTATGAACAGGTAAGATGCCCGTTCCACAAAAGATTAATTTTCTTGTGGAACGGGCCGAAGAGCCCGTTCTTGAGAATGGTGCCAGAGGTGAGTTTTAACCGGATTGTGCTGTGAGACGGTTTCAACCCCCGGCGGGATGTGGGGGGGTACTCATTGTTACCATAATTTATATGGGTTATTAAGAGGTAGAAAAATGGCTAACATTAATCGGAGGCGTACTGAAAATATTAACGGTAACTTTTATGTAGACAGTACCTGCATTGACTGTGATACTTGTCGGTGGATGGCACCTGAAGTATTTGGTCAAGCGGGAGAACAGTCTGCGGTTTACCACCAGCCAACTAATGAAACTGAAGAAATACGATCGCTCGCGGCTCTGTTGTCTTGTCCCACAAGTTCCATCGGCACTGTAGAAAAACCCAAAAGGATCAAAGAAGCCCAGCAACTGTTGCCCGCAGTCGTAGCAGAAAATGTCTATCACTGCGGCTACCACTCAGAGAAATCCTACGCCGCAGCCAGCTATTTAATTGTCCGTCCTGAAGGAAACATTTTAGTTGATTCTCCCCGTTTTGTCCCGCCGCTAGTTAAAAATATAGAGGCAATGGGCGGCATTCGCTATCTGTACTTGACTCACCGCGACGACGTGGCAGATCATCAACAATACCGCGATCATTTTGGGTGCGATCGCATTCTCCATGCTGACGAAATTAACACGGGTACTCGCAGTGTAGAAATTCAATTGTCGGGCAGAGAACCGCATCAAATAGCAGATGACTTGTTGATTATACCTGTTCCCGGTCACACGAAAGGTCACACAGTTTTGCTTTACAATAACAAGTTTTTGTTCACCGGCGATCATCTTGCTTGGTCGGAAAGAGTGCAGCAGCTAGTTGGCTTTCGCCAAGTCTGTTGGTATTCTTGGCCGGAACAAATCAAATCTATGCAGAATTTGACTAATTACTCGTTTGAATGGGTGTTGCCGGGACACGGCCGCAGGTATTATGCCGATCGAGAAACAATGGGCGAGCAAATGCAAAAGTGTATTGCTTGGATGGTAGATGCTTAATAGTTGAAAACCCCTTTTCTAGTAGGCAGGTGGAACCAATCCTACACACACTTTGGTCCGATCAGAGGGGGACTGAGAAGAAGTGGGATATTTAAGCCAGATTGGGTATTAAGCCTTTGGAATGGCTACCAAAGTGATAGAAGTAGCGGCAGAATTTGCCTGAACTCCAGCGGCGCTGACACCTAAATCGCTGTGACAGACGATCGCCCCCTAATTCGCCTCGCTGTAAGTGTAAAATTGAGCTTTGGCGGCTGGGTTAAATCCTTTCAAATTCAAGTTGCTGGTCAAATTTTGGCTGGTTTTATTAATTATTACCAGCGTCAAAGCACTGTCGCTTGTGCGATCGGCTACGTAGATTAACAAAAGTCCTTAATCTGTGCTGTGCGATCGCACCGAAGTATCCCCGTACTTACTGCCCTTAGCGTCGTAATTCATGTACATTCGGAAAGAATAGGCCCCCGGATCAGAAGACTTCGGAGGCCCCCACAGCGTCGCTAAATCCACTTGTTCTCGCTCACAAATCCCCCGTAGGTCGCCTTGGTCTAAGGCCCCGTTAATCGACTCCAAACCCCCAATGGTATTCAGTAATTGTGACTTTTGTACTTGGATAATCCTGTTTTACCCACTCTCAAAACGGGGGGGGATAATTGTTACCGACTGATTCTTAAGTGTTGCAGACTTTAACCTTGAGTGTAAGCCTCCATTGGCAAACAAGAACAGACAAAATTGCGATCGCCAAACGCATTATCTATCCTGCCCACCGCGGGCCAAAACTTATGTTCGCGAGTCCAAGAGGCCGGATAAGCCGCTTGCGCGCGAGTATAAGGACGATTCCACTCATCAACCATCAGAGATTCTGCGGTGTGCGGCGCATTTTTCAATACGTTATTTTGCGCGTCAACATTACCGTTTTCAATCTCCGCAATTTCAGATCGAATTGCAATCATTGCATCGCAAAAACGGTCTAGTTCCTGCTTCGATTCGCTTTCAGTTGGTTCCACCATTACCGTACCAGCAACCGGCCAAGAAACCGTCGGCGCGTGATAGCCGTAATCCATCAACCGTTTAGCAATATCTTCAACTTCAATAGCCGCAGATTTTTTGAGCGATCGCAAATCTAGAATACACTCGTGCGCCACCAAACCAGCTTTCCCTTTGTACAAAACTGGATAATAAGATTCTAACCGTTTGGCCATGTAATTAGCATTAAGAATTGCTACTTTTGTCGCCTCAGTTAAACCCACTCCTCCCATCATCCGAATGTACATCCAAGAAATAGGCAAAATGCTAGCACTTCCCCAAGGCGCGGCGGAAACAGCACCAACTGATATTTGTTGACTGTTAACAGTTGACTGTTGACTGTTAAGAATAGAATGACTGGGCAAAAATTCTACTAAATGAGACATTACCCCAATCGGCCCCATTCCCGGGCCGCCGCCACCGTGAGGAATACAGAAAGTTTTGTGCAAATTCAAGTGGCAAACATCAGCACCAAAATCACCGGGGCGGCACAAACCAACTTGAGCATTCATATTTGCGCCGTCCATATAAACTTGTCCGCCGCAGTTGTGGACAATATCGCAAATCTCTTTAATTTCTTCCTCAAAAACGCCGTGCGTTGATGGATATGTCACCATCAACGCCGCCAGTTCATTTTTGTGTTTTTCTGCTTTTTTATGTAAATCTGCTACATCAATATTGCCCTGAGAATCGCACTCTACAGCAACTACTTTCATCCCCGCCATCACCGCGCTAGCCGGATTTGTACCGTGGGCTGACTGGGGAATCAAACAGATATTTCGGTGGGACTCGCCTCGGTGTTCGTGGTATTGACGAATAACTAACAAACCCGCGTATTCGCCTTGGGAACCGGCGTTGGGCTGCAAAGAAATTCCCGCAAAACCTGTGATTTCTGCCAGCCACTGTTCTAGTTGCACGAACATCTTTTGATAGCCGCGAGTTTGATCGCGGGGTGCAAAAGGATGTATATTGCCAAATTCCGCCCAAGTCACGGGCATCATCTCTGCTGTTGCATTCAATTTCATCGTGCAAGAACCCAAGGGAATCATCGAGGTATTTAGCGATAAATCCTTGGCTTCTAAACGGTGCAAATAGCGCAAAAGTTCAGTTTCTGAATGATAGCTGTTGAAAACTGGGTGGGCGAGATAGCTGCTGGTGCGATCGCAAAAATCTGGTAAGGTCAAATATGAATTCAATCCGTCTGCATCCAGCGGAATGTTTAGAGCATTCTCCCCGTCAGCCCTGATATAATCTTTATCCTGTGCAAAAATTTTCCACAACTCTTGCACATCTTCAACGGTGACAGTTTCATCTAAAGTTATTCCCACTGTCGAATCATCGAAAACTCGGAGATTAATTTTGCGAGCTTTAGCAGCTTCTAGAAGTTCTGGCAGCGGTTTGTCTCCCAATTCTACCCGCAAAGTATCGAAGAAATGTTGAGAGCCAATTTTGTATCCGAAACTTCTTAAACCGGATGCCAAAAGTGCCGTTAAACTCCATACTTTCTCAGCAATATCTTTGAGTCCAGACGGGCCGTGATAAACAGCATACATACTCGCCATCACTGCCAGCAAAACTTGAGCAGTACAAATATTGCTGGTTGCTTTTTCGCGGCGGATGTGCTGTTCGCGAGTTTGTAACGCCAAGCGCAAAGCAGATTTGCCGTTGGCATCTTTAGAAACGCCGACAATTCGCCCCGGAACTTGCCGTTTAAACTCTTCTCGCGTGGCGAAATAGGCTGCGTGGGGCCCTCCGAATCCCATCGGCACTCCGAAGCGCTGAGTGCTTCCTACTGCTATATCCGCACCGAATTCGCCGGGGGGTGTGAGCAAGCAAAGGCTCAAAATGTCGGCGGCTACTGTGACTAATGCGCCGACTTCGTGTGCCGATCGAATAAAATCCGTATAGTCGTAAATTGCGCCGTCTGTGGCGGGGTATTGCAGGAGAGCGCCGAAGATTGTACGATCGAACTCAAAGCTTTGATGGTCGCCGACAATTACCTCAATTCCCAACGGCTTAGCGCGAGTTTGCACCACTTCCACAGTTTGAGGGTGGCAATTTTGGGAAACAAAAAACGCTTTTGCCCCCTTCTTGCTGGCGCCGTAACTCACCGCCATCGCTTCCGCTGCCGCAGTCCCTTCATCTAGCAAGGAAGCGTTGGCAATTTCCAAACCCGTGAGGTCAATTATCATGGTTTGGAAGTTCAGTAAAGCTTCCAATCGTCCTTGAGCAATTTCGGCTTGGTAGGGAGTGTAAGCTGTATACCAGCCGGGATTTTCTAGGATATTCCGCTGGATGACGGGGGGAGTGATGCAGTCGTGATATCCAGTGCCGATGTACGATCGAAATACCTGATTTTTTGCCGCAATTTCTTTCAATTCTGCCAAAGCGCTGTACTCGCTTTGCGCTGCGGGAAGTTGTAGGGGTGCAGAAATGCGAATCGCCGCTGGAACCGTTTTGTCAATCAACTCATCGAGGCTGGAAATGCCCAAAACATTGAGCATTTGCTGGATTTCGCTGGGTGTCGGGCCAATGTGCCGGCCCGCAAAACCATTGATGGGGGAAAGGTTTTGCTGCTGACTGGGTTCAAGTTGAGGGCTGTAGAGTACCAAGGCGGATTCTCCTGAATAGACTTTTGCTTCTTTGTTTGTAACATTTTGCTAAGAAAACCAGGAAGATTTTCTGCGTCTATCAAAGTGCGACAGTCCGACAGGGGGTGAAACCCCTGTCTCATAGCTAAAGTCGTCTGAAGACGACTGTAGATTAAGGCGCACTTATCGCCACTCCCCGCGCAACTGGTTAGTATTTCAGTCGTCTAAAGACGACTTGTGCTAAAAGCCCCGTGGGTTTCAACCCCTGGCGGATTGTGGAGGAATCAACGAGTCCTAGGCCCAAATTCCCACTCAAAACTCCCAACTCAAAACTATTCCCCTTCGACCATTTGGCGATACTTCTCGGCGGATAAAGCGTCATCGACTTCGCTGGTGTTGTCAACGCGCACTTTCAGCAGCCACCCGTCCCTGTAGGGGTCTTCGGCCAAATTTTCGGGAGACTCTACAATGTCATCATTGCGTTCTACGACGATACCGGTAACTGGTGCTTTCAAGTCTTCAACCGCTTTGACTGACTCGACTGTACCGAAAGCTTCGCCCTTTTCCAACCCTGCACCGACTTCTGGTAAATCTAGAAAAACGATATCGCCGAGTTGGTCAACTGCAAAGGCACTAATGCCGATGGTGGCAATTTCGCCTTCGAGTCGGATGTATTCGTGAGTGTCTAGGTATTTCAGGTCATCGGGGTATGTTAGTGCCATGTCTTTTCTCGCAATAAAAAAGTATTAGTTAAATCTTATTCAACTATGAGCCTTTAGTGATGGCTAACTGGAACAAAAAAAATATTAAACGCTTGCTTTTCGGAGACTTTTCTGTCAAACGACTTATGCGATCTATAATTTTTATTTACGCATTTCTGTGTTTTTACGGTTTCTTTTTTTCAGAACGGCTAATTTTTCAACCTCCGCCATCTAGCCAGAGTGATAGCAGGGAATTTATCAAAGTTAGCTCAGCTAATGGCGTGAAAATTTCTGCTGTTCATTTTCCTAACCCGAAAGCTAAATATACTATACTTTACAGTCACGGGAATGCGGAAGACTTGGGCGGGATTTTGTGGCTACTCAGAGAGATTCGAGATAGCGGGTTTGCTGTGTTTGGCTATGATTATCAAGGTTACGGCACGAGTCAGGGAAATCCTTCTGAGTATAATACTTATCGTGATATTCAGGCTGCTTACAATTATTTAACCCAACAGTTGGGAGTACCTGCACAGCAAATTATTCTTTACGGGCGTTCGGTGGGGGGTGGGCCGGCAATTGATTTGGCGTCGCGGCAAAAAGTCGGCGGTTTGGTGGTTGAAAGTTCCTTTGTTTCGGCTTTTCGGGTGTTGACACGGATTTCGATTTTACCCTTTGATAAGTTTGTGAATATTGATAAAATTGGCAAAGTTCGATCGCCTGTTTTGGTGATTCATGGTAAGGCTGATGAGGTGGTGCATTTTTGGCATGGAGAGAAGTTGTTTGCAGCGGCGAAGCAGCCGAAATTAAATTTTTGGGTTGATGGGGCCGGTCATAATGATTTGATGGATGTGGCGGGCGATCGCTATGCTGAAACTTTGCAAAAATTTGCTAAGCTAGTAGATGAATCTTCTCGACCAATATGAGCAACGGGCTAGAAGCCCGTTCCACAACAACACATACACTTCACTTTTTTTTCGGTCGTTGCTCCTAGTCTGCCCCTGAATTAATGCTCACCTACTTAATCTAACTGGGGCGGTTTTGCGATTTATAAAATGGTTTTTTCACCACATTAGCCGGATAGTTTTTCCCGCGAATTTCGATTTCTAATTGCTGACCGATTTTCGCTAATTTTGCTGGAACAACCGCGAGGGCTACTGCCCGATTCAAAGTAGGCGATAATGTACCGCTAGTAACCTCTCCTACTGTTTCGCTTTCAAATATTACCGGATAGCCGTGGCGTGCAATGTGCCGCCCCTGCATTTCTAGCCCTACCAACCTTTTTGATACTCCACTCGCTTTCTGCTGTTCCAAAACCTCGCGGCCAATAAAATCACCTTTGCTATCGAGGTGAACTACCCAACCCAATCCAGCCTCTAAAGGCGTGATATTGTCGTCGATATCTTGACCGTAAAGAGCCATTGCTGCTTCTAAACGCAAAGTATCTCTCGCGCCCAATCCGCAGGGAACAACGCCAGCAGCTAACAATTTTTGCCACAGTTCTTTTCCTACTTCGGCATCCACCATGATTTCAAACCCATCTTCGCCGGTGTAACCTGTTCTGGCGATAAAACTCGGCTGTCCCAACAGATTTGTTTCTAAGTGACCGAAAGCTTTAATTGGTGCGAGGCTGTCTTCCACAAAAGGCTGGAGATAGTTAACAGCTTCGGGCCCTTGAATTGCAATTAAAACTTTATCTTCGGAGAGGTCTGTAAAACTGAGTTCGCTCAATTCTAAGTGAGTAGCAATCCATGCTTTGTCGGCGAGGCGAGTGGCGGCGTTGACAATGATTACTGCACGTTCTTCGCTAGTGATAGGGTCGGGTTCTTGGCAGTAGAAAATAATGTCGTCTAAGATGCAGCCTTTGGCATTTAGCAAGACTGTATATTGAGCTTGACCGGGTTGCAAGCGGCTCAAGTCTGAGGGTACTAAGGGTTGAAATTTTTCTCTTACTTGTTTCCCTGTCAAACAGAATTTTCCCATGTGGGAAATGTCGAACATTCCTGCTTGCTGGCGTACTGCTTGGTGTTCGCTGCTGATGCCTGCGTACTGCACCGCCATCTCCCACCCGGAAAAGGGTACCATCCGGGCTTTGAGTTCTAATGATAGGTCGTACAGAGGCGTGCGGGCAAGTTGGCTCGGACTCTCTGGATTGCTGGATTCAGTTGACTTTGCCACAGGTAGCGCTTTGGTTGCGGGTAGACTGTTTTGATTTTACGGGAAAATTGGTTTTCGCGGTGTGTAGCCCGATCGAATTTAAGGACACGGCAATGCTGTTTAGGTACAAGTCGCGATCGAATTTAAGCACCCGGTGGTAATGTTTCGGTACAAATTAGGACACAGCAGTGATGTATCCCTAATCTTGATTAATGGAGAATAGCGGGCTCGAACCGCTGACCCCTACAATGCCATTGTAGTGCTCTACCAACTGAGCTAATTCCCCTTTCTTTTCGCGCTCTCAATCATGCCTTAACTGACCAATATTTGTCAAGCTTTTTGGAGAAATTAGTTTTGAGCCTTCGGCTAGCAAGGCTTTCGGCTTTTTTTTCGCAAAACTCTCCTCGCTTCTGGACAAGGGTCAATTGCCTACTATCATTTAGTAAGTGTGTTGGGATATTTCAGTTAAATGGCTCAAACAAGACCCCATGAGAAAGTAGACGACTAGCAGGGCGGCGGCTGAGACCGCAACTAGAGCACCTGCTAGCATTAGTGAAAATTCCCGTTGCGCGATCGCCTCTTGCATTAAGTGCAAAGACCAGGCAACGAGGGCAACGTCAATTATTAAAATAGAAATCAGCATAAGTTACGATTTGTAACAGCTCACCTATTGTAACAAAACTTTTCGCTCCGTGCAGATAAGCTCAGGCGTATTTAACTTTTGCTGTAAAACCCGGAGGGAGCAGGGGAAAGCTAGTGAGAAAAACTTATAGCTTTTATTGATAATTACAATATGCAAAGTAAATGAGAGCTAGCTCAGCTTTAGAGGTGGCGTTTTTGACTGTTGAGCGATCGATTAAGAGCCCGATAGCTGCGCTTTACACGCTTTTTTGAGGGGTCAGGGTGCGTTAGCGAAGCCCTCGAAGAGGATCGACCTTTGAGTATAACTGATTTGATAGCAGAAGGTCTGAGCCGCGCTGTTGCACTTGGATGCTGTAAAATTAACTTTATTAACCTGCTTGAAAAGATGACAAATCGCTCGACTCGCGCCCTTTTTCACAGCAAAACACTGAACACTGCTTTGCGTGCTTTTAGCTTTCCGCAAGATATGGAAGTGCGCCGCCAAAAATTGGGAAGGTGGATTGATGCACTTAAAACGGGTACGTTAGACGAAGTTAAAGAAGTTTCCCTGCACGGCAGTTTTATTAATGATATCTTTCAGGATGTTTTGGGATATTGCTCGATAATTCAAGGTGGGGGGAAAGCTTGGGAAATTAACGCGGAACAAACGATATCTGATGGCGGCGGTTCTGCTGACGGGGCGATCGGCTTTTTTACTGCTGCTGGCAATCCTAAAGGCAAAACCGTCTCCCTGCAAGGTAAAGTGATTGCTCCGATCGAACTCAAGGGAGCGAAAAATGATTTAGACCGTGCCGCATCCGGTCGAGCCGAGTCAGCAGTTGACCAAGGTTGGCGCTACGCTAATTATACACCCGATTGTCGCTGGATTATTGTCTCGAATTATCGAGAGCTGCGACTTTATCATACCAATAAAACTCCCGCTTATTACGAACAATTTTTTCTGACTGACTTGGCGGATATTGAAGCTTTTAAGCGGTTTTACTTTCTGCTGTGTCGCCACAATTTTTTGCCTCAAAACCAAGCTCAAACAGTTTCTGTTATTGACAGACTGTTAAAAGACTCTGACGAAGCTCAAGAAGAAATTACCAATAAATTATATCAAGAGTACAAAGCAATTCGACTCGCTCTCGTCAAGCATTTTCGCTTTTCTGGGCCGCAGGATATCCCTAACCGCGATCGCGTACTCATCGAAAAAGCTCAAAAAACTTTAGACCGCGTTTTATTCATTGCTTTTTGTGAAGATAAAGGGTTGCTGCCGCGAAACACCCTGAGCAACGCTCACGACCACAAAGACCAATACAATCCTAGATTAATTTGGGAAAATTATCAATCTGTATTTCGCTGGGTAGATGTGGGAAATGATGACCCTCCTGTACCGGGATACAACGGCGGTTTATTTAAATTCGATTCGGTTTTAGACGCACAATTGACTGTGCCAAATCCTTTATGCAGTCTGCTTAATAAGCTGACCAGATTTGATTTTGATACCGAAGTTTCCGTCGATATTTTGGGGCATATTTTCGAGCAGTCTGTTACTGATTTGGAAGAATTAAATGCTGAAACTGCCGGACAGGAGTACAATCAGAAAAAAGGCAAGCGAAAAACTCAAGGTGTGTTTTACACGCCAGCTTTTATTACTCAGTATATTGTCGAGGTTTCTCTCGGTGGTTATTTGCAGCGTCGAGAGCAAGAGTTGCGCGATTTCTTCCTAATGGGTGAAGTTGCTGAAGTGTCGGTGCAGCCACCAAAGAAAACTGCAATTAAGTTTTGGAAAGCGTATCGAGACGAGGTGCTGAAAAAAACGCGCGTCATCGATCCGGCGTGCGGTTCGGGAGCTTTTTTGATTGCGGCTTTTGATTATTTGATGCAGCAGTACGAAAGAGTCGATCGCGAATTGAATGCTTTGGGCTGTAAGCCAAAAAACGGCAACTCGCTGGAATTTGACAGAAGCATTTTAAGCAACAACCTGTACGGGGTAGATTTGCTGCCGGAATCGGCGGAAATTACCAAACTTTCTCTGTGGTTGAAGACGGCGGAACCTGGTAAAACCCTGACGTATTTGGATGATAATATTAAAGCGGGAAACTCGATCGTCGCTGACAGTAATGTAGCAGATACAGCGTTTGATTGGCAAGCTGAATTTCCCCAGATTTTTGCTGATGGCGGTTTTGATGTTGTCCTTGGCAATCCGCCTTACGTGCGGCAGGAGTTGCTGTCTCCAATTAAACCATACTTGCAAGCAAATTATGAATCCTATAACGGCGTAGCAGACCTTTATACTTACTTTTATGAACTCGGATTAAACATTCTCAAACCGAAGGGAGTGCTTTCGTATATTGTCACAAATAAATGGCTGAGGTCGGGATACGGCGAACCTCTACGCAAGTTCTTTGCCAGTCAAGGTTTACTAGAGCAAATTATTGATTTCGGACACGCGCCAATTTTTGAGGATGCTGATACTTTTCCCTGTATAGTCGCAGTCAGAAAACCTAACGCTTCTCTATGTATCTCTGAAACTGAAAGCGAGATTGAGCAAGGTAAATCTGAACCTAATTCGCCTGTGATTGTTTGTCCGGTTCCGCGCGAGGAACTTGCTAATATCAACCTTACACAATATGTTCAACAACACGGCTATCAAATTTCGCGAGATCGTTTCACTGCGAATGCTTGGAGTCTGGAACCTCCTGCTGTTGATGAGTTGATGCAGAAAATTCAACGAGTGGGTGTTCCGTTAAAAGATTTTGCAGGCGTTAAGCCTTTATATGGCATAAAAACAGGATTTAACGAAGCTTTTTTGATTGATGAAGCTACTAAAAATAGTCTGGTTCAAGCAGACCCTAAATCCGCTGAAATTATCAAGCCTTATTTACGAGGTCAAGATATTAAACGCTGGAGTCCAGAGTGGGCAAATCTTTGGATTATTTTGCTGAAGTCTAGCAGCGATAGTGTATGGCCGTGGAGTACCGCAAACGATCAAGCAGAGGAAGTATTTGCACAAACATTTCCATCGGTATATAAGTATATGAAGCCGATGCAAGAAAAACTGTCTAAGCGTTCCGACCAAGGGCGTTACTGGTGGGAACTGCGTAGCTGTGCTTACTATAACGTTTTTCAAGAACCAAAAATTATCACTCAAGATTTGGCTACTTATTCTTGGTTTTGCATCCTCGATCAAGAGGTATACCCAGTGAATACTTGCTATCTATGGCCAACAGGAAATCTTTATATGCTTGGGTGGCTGTGTTCGCCAATAACTTGGTGGATTTGTCACCACACTTTGCAAAAAGGAATCAATGACACACTGCGAATGTTTAGAGAACAGGTAGAAACTTTACCCATCGCACCACCAACTGACTCAATTCGTGCCGAAGTAGAGCCAATTGTCAGCCGTTTAATTGAAATCGCCAAAACTAATCAAGAAACTCACCGAGATGTCTTGCACTGGCTGGAAATAACTTATTTAATTGATAAAGTCGGACAAAAACTCGAAGATTTTTCTGCCCTTTCCTTTGCAGAGTTCGTAGCAGAAATCAGAAAGCGAATGCCGAAAACTAAATCCTCCGATCCTCTCGGCGTTGCGGGACTAAAAGCCGTCCGCGAAACTTATAATGAATATCTCAAGGGGTGACAAGGAGGCTGCAAATCAGGTAGAATAAGGGTTTGAGCCAATCGTAGTCCCCAAAAATTGGGGGTCGCTGCGACCCCCACACAAAATATATGTTCCCTCAATTATACCAAAAAGTTTTCGAGACGCATCTAAATCCTCGCCAGTATCTAACGCTACAATTGTTAGTGTTAATGTTACAAAGCTATCGAGATGTCAGCTTATCTACTTTAGCTAACAAGTTTCCACAACTGATCAAGTATGAAAGTCGAGTGAGAAACTTGCAACGGTTTTTAGACTTACCTCAACTCACAGCCAAGCTGTTGTGGTTTCCCCTCATCAAACAGCTCGTCAAACAAGAGTTTCGCCACCAACCGAGCAATCGACAACAACGAAGACGAATCAAGAAACTCCCACTCATTCATCAAGGACATTTGTTCTTAATTATCGATCGAACGCAATGGCAAGAGCGAAATTTAATCGTGTTAAGTTTAGCTTGGGGGAAACACGCTATTCCCGTTTATTGGGAAATATTACCAAAAAAAGGAAGTAGTAACTTGCGCGAACAAAAAAAAGTTTTAACTCCGGTATTGCGGCTGTTGAAGCCTTATCCAGTTCTGGTCTTAGCCGATAGAGAATTTCACAGCGTCCAACTGGCTTATTGGCTCAAGCAAAGGAATATAGACTTCGCATTGCGGCAGAAAAAAGGCACTTGTATTGCCGATGATGATGCAGTTTATCGAGCACTAAAAGACTTAGAAATTAAACCGGGAAAATCTCGATTTTATGCCAACATTTATTGTACCAAAGCGCATCAGCTTGGAGGGTTTAATTTAGCGGCTTATTGGAAAAGAAAATATCGAGGTAGAGGTCCAAAAGAACCTTGGTATATTTTGACGAGCTTAAACAGTTTACCCCGAACTCTTTCTATCTATGCCGCTCGATGGGGTATCGAAACAATGTTTCGCGATTTAAAAACTGGAGGCTATAATCTCGAAAATACAAAAGTTAACGAGCGTCGCTTAATGGCGCTAGTTTTACTCATTTCTATTGCTTATACTCTAGCCACTTTACAGGGTGCTTCTTTACAACATCGAACTGTTGTTGAGTATATTTGTCGTCCTACTGAAACCGGACGTTTAACAGAGCGTTATAGCACTTTTTGGATGGGATTGCACGCTCCTGATTGGGGCCAATCTTTCCATAATTGGTCGGATTTAGCCTGGAATCTGATGAATCTCAAACCCCACAAACGACTCAATTTTAAACAAGGACTTCACGCTCTATCCCTGATCGAGAGTGCCTTGTAGCCTTGTTGTCACCCCTTGAGAATGAATATGCACCGGCCATTCAATCTCGCAAAGCTGAGGCATTGAGACTGGAACACCGTTTATCCGACTTAGTTAATCAAGCTTACGGATTGACACCGGAAGAAATAGATTTGATGTGGAAAACAGCACCTCCGCGAATGCCGATCGCCCGACAGATTTGATAGAATATTAGAGCAGTATCACTGAGAATGAGTTTCTTATAAAAGGCGCTCTAATTTTTTGTACACTTCATCATCGTTACGTTTGCCAACTAAAATAACTTCTACCAAATCTTCATCTGGATTAAAGTTGTAAACAATCCTATACTCGCCACTATCTACCCGATAATAACCCGGATATCCTATTAATTGCTTGCTATCATTAGGTAAAGGCTCGACATTCAGCGCTAACACTTTTTTAGCAATTTGAGCCGCTATTTTAGGTTGCAAACCCTTGAGAAAGTCGAGAACTGTTTGTAAACCATCAAGTTTCGCCATTTGCCAGTTGTTTTAGTGTTTCTACAAAGGTTTGGGTACCCACCATTTGAGACTGACTCAGGGCGGATTTTGCTGCTTTGCCTAAAAGCATATCTTCTAATTCCATCAGTCTCTCTATCAAGCGCTGATAAGCATCAGCGGACATAATTACGTGACTGGGCTGCGATTTATCAGTGAGTAAAACTGGCTCGACAGCAGCTTGATTAAAGACTGTCCCCTGTGGATTGCAGGCTTCTGCGAGGGTGTAACTTTGCATAACAGATGTTATTTTGTGGGTTATGTCTATTTTAGGCAAAATCGGCAGGAAGTGGGAGATCGATCGCCAATGTCACGTTTAGCCAACAGCAAACCTAGCCAACAGCAGAACCTCGTCATCAGGAATTCCTTCAGTCCTGGATGCACTATAAGCCTAAAAACAAAAAGGTTGCAATTAGTCGGCGCTACGCTCGTAATAACAGAAACACGTTGTTTTTGCGTGCCGGACTATATCATATCAAAAATTGGTGTTTTTTGGGGAAGATTTGTTAGACTGGGATTGTGAGCTAGCGAGTCGATTAACCATACTTTGTACGCGAGGTGAATCATTATGCTCCAAGCATTTGAAGGATTTTACAGAAATGGAGTCATCGAACTTTTAGAAGTTCCTGAAAACATTTATGAAAGCCGCGTCCTGATTACTTTTTTGGCTGCGCCATCCATTCCTCGATCGCCTACATTTATCAAGTTTGGAATGTTTGCTGGTACTCAACAATCCACCGCAGACGATTTCGAGATTGCCGAGTTTCAAGGGGATACTGACGATGAATTAGATTGGTCATAGCTGCCGATGAAATATGTCATTTAAAAGAGGAAAGCCAATAGTGACGAACCTAAATGTGGATACGGCACTGCTGCAAGAGCATCTCGAACTGGAGCGAGAAATTGCGATCGAAACCTTAGTTGAAATCGCCTTGCGCGAATACATTCAACGCCGCAAACAGCCACAGAATCTCGAACTGAGCTTTGGAGAATCTCTCAGTGCATTTCGTGAAAAATATCAACTGCATGAACTGGGTTTAAATCCTGATGAAATTTGGGGAGAGGTTCGCGATCGAACTGCTTAAGCATCCATTGTAGTATGAATCTCTCCCTGGGGCAGGGTGAAGCGTTTGGGCATAAAATCAAAGGAATTATTAAACCGCAGAGAGCGCAGAGGACGCTGAGGAAGAGAAGAGAGAGATGAATAATTTCGATACCAAGGGATTTGATATGAAGATGAAAAAAGGGGCAACTCGCGTCGCCCCTCATCTATTTAATCAATTGGAAAATTACACTTCCACAGCAATCTTTTGTTCCGAAGCCTCCGGCGAATTCGCTTCACTCGGCGGCACAACTTGCCAGAACTTAGGCAAATATTCCGACCAATTTGCTAAAATCTTTTCAGCTTTCTTGCTGCCCGTTCGATCGCGCTGAGCCTCAATCAACTCCTTCAATTGCGCCTCCCCAGCCGCCGTACAAACGCGCTGCACCTTCACAATCTCCCCGTTGACGTGAGCCGGGAAAGTCCCATCTTCATCGAGGAAATAAGCCAAGCCGCCAGTCATTCCAGCGCCGACGTTGCGGCCAACTTTTCCTAACACGACGATCGCGCCGCCAGTCATGTACTCGCAGCAGTGATCGCCCGCACCTTCAATGACTGCTTTCGCCATCGAGTTTCGCACCGCAAACCGTTCGCCAGCTTTACCCGCAGCCAACAGAGTTCCCCCCGTCGCACCATACAAACAAGTGTTACCGACGATCGCATTTTCGGAAGCATCATAACTCGCACCAGCCGGCGGTGCGATCGCGATTTCGCCACCGTGCATTCCTTTACCAACGTAGTCGTTGGCTTGGCCTGACAGCACCAGCGTCATCCCCGGCAAATTGAACGCGCCGAAGCTTTGGCCTGCGCTACCAGTGAAGTTGAGGGTGATTTGACCGCTAAAGCCAGTGTTACCGTGTTGCTGTGCGATCGCACCTGCCAAACGCGCTCCCACAGTGCGATCGGTATTCACCAATTTTACATTCTTGCTAACAGTGCCGTGATTGGCGATCGCACTTTGAATCTCCGCATCCGCGAGCAAATCATCATCTAACACTGGCCCGTTGGTGTGTACGTCGCCGTGGATCAAGAAAGCTCGATCGCTCTTAGTATCCGGTAACTTGGTCAAACAATCCAAATTAATTGCTTGCGTTTTAGTTAGTTGCACCCCCTCGCGCATTTTCAGCAAATCCGCGCGGCCGATGATATCTGCGATCGACTTATAACCCAATTTCGCCAGCAAACTCCGCACTTCTTGTGCTACGAAATAGAAGAAATTAACAACGTGTTCCGGCGTTCCGGGGAACCGTTTCCGCAAGTGTTCTTGTTGAGTTGTCACCCCCACCGGACAACTATTCATGTGGCAAACGCGAGCCATAATGCAGCCTTCTGCAATCATTGCCACCGTGCCGAAACCGTACTCTTCGCCGCCCATCAAAGCGCCTACAATCACGTCCCAGCCGCTTTTAAAGCCACCGTCAACGCGCAGCAAAACTCGATCGCGCAATTTATTTTCCATCAGCACCCGGTGAACTTCTGTCAATCCGAGTTCCCACGGAGAACCTGCGTGCTTAATCGAACTCAGTGGCGAAGCACCGGTGCCGCCATCGTGACCGGAAATTTGAATCACATCAGCATTTGCCTTGGCGACACCCGCGGCGACAGTCCCGATGCCGACTTCCGACACCAACTTCACCGAAACTCCTGCTTTCGGATTGATTTGGTGCAAGTCAAAAATCAACTGCGCCAAATCTTCGATCGAATAAATGTCGTGGTGAGGAGGAGGCGAAATCAGCGTGACACCCGGTTTCGATCGGCGCAAATAAGCAATGTACTCGCTCACTTTCGGCCCCGGCAATTGACCGCCTTCACCCGGTTTCGCACCTTGTGCGATCTTAATTTCGATTTGTTCGGCGTTCATCAGGTACTCAGGTGTCACCCCGAATCGTCCCGAAGCTACTTGTTTGATGGATGAAGAAGCTGTATCGCCGTTTTGCAAACCTTTCAAGTGAGGTAGCGTTTGTGAGAAACCAGCCGCACTCACATCGTTTAGCACTTTGTAGCGCACCGGGTCTTCCCCGCCCTCGCCGGAGTTGGATTTGCCGCCGATGCGGTTCATGGCAATGGCTAGCGTTTCGTGGGCTTCTGGGGACAAAGCGCCGAGAGACATACCGCCGGTGGCAAACCGCTTGACAATATCTGCTACAGATTCTACGTCTTCGATGGCAATAGAAGGCCGATCGCTCTGGAAATCCAGCAAATCCCGCAAAGCCGTTACCGGGCGATTTTCGAGCTGTTGCTTGTAAACCTCGTAGTGATCGTAAGCCGTTTCAGAATTTTTGGAACCAATTGGTTCCATTTTTGCTTGGGCCCCATTGCCATTACTGTTAGTTTGAGCCTTAAAAGTAGTCACAGCCTTGTGCAAAGCCTTCGCCATTTCCGGGCTGTTCATGTGATATTCACCGCCCCGGCGGTACTGCACAAAGCCGTAATTTTCCAGCTTTTTGAGGTGCAATTCTGGGAAAGCCTGACTGTGGAAAGACATTACCTCGTTAGCCAGTTCCGCCACACTCAAACCGCCGATCCGAGAAACAGTGCCTTTGAAACCCAAATCGAGCAAATCACCGCCAATGCCGATCGCCTCAAAGATTTGCGCCCCCTGATAGCTAGACAATAGCGAAATTCCCATTTTCGACATAATCTTCAGCAAGCCGTTTTCCACTGCTGTGCGGTATCTAGCTTGAGCCTGCGTCACGGTAATATTGGGAACTTTGCCGTGCTGCATCAAGTTTTGAGTCTTGGCGTCAGACCACCAGGCGCGCACGCTTTCTAATGCCAGGTAAGGGCAAACAGCCACCGCCCCGTAACCGAGCAAACAAGCGAAGTGGTGAGTGCTCCAACATTGGGCGGTATCGACCACTAGGGAAGTTTGCATCCGCAGGCCGACGCTAATTAAGTGGTGGTGAACAGCGCCAACTGCCAGGAAGGGCGGAATATAAGTGCATTCTGCACTCAATCCCACAGAAGATTCCCCTTCTGCCTTCAAAAGTCGATCGCTCAAAATCAGAATTCTCGAACCCTCGCGCACCGCTTGAGCCGCCTCTTGACAAAGTTGCTCGACTGCTGTGTTCAAACCGCTAGGCCCGGCGGCAATTTTGTAAAGCGTTGACAATTCGGTAGCTAGGAAAGACTTTTGGTCTTTCAAGACAGACAGTTCAGCGTCGTTGAGTACGGGGGAATCAATTTTCAGCCGCTTGGCGTTTTCTGGTACTGCTTGCAGCAAATTGCCCCGCAGGCCGACATTCATCGTCAGCGACATCACCATCCCCTCGCGCAGGGGGTCGATCGGCGGATTTGTCACTTGAGCGAACCGCTGTTTGAAATAGTTGTACAGCAACTGAGGCTTTTCTGACAACACAGCCAAGGGAACGTCGTCGCCCATGCAGAAAGTAGGTTCTTTCCCAGAACTGGCCATCTCCACGATCACCATGTCCAAATCTTCGGCTGTATAACCGAAAGCAGTTTGGGTGGCTAACAGCGTTTGCGAGTCGAGGGTTGCTGTTTCAGCAAAAGGCTGCGGTTCCAAGGTTTCGCGGTGTTTTTGCAGCCATTCGCCGTAGGGATGCCGCTTAGCAATTCGCTGTTTGAGTTGCCAATTTTTGAGAATTTCTTGAGTTTGGAGGTCAACGGCAATCATTTGTCCGGGTCCCAAACGGCCCTTTTCGACAATATCTGCTTCGGGAATATCCACAACTCCCGCTTCGGAAGCCACAATTACCAAACCGTCTTTAGTAATGCAGTAGCGCGCCGGCCGCAAACCGTTGCGATCGAGCGTAGCACCTACTTGTTTGCCGTCGCTGAACACCAGCAGTGCGGGGCCGTCCCAAGGTTCTTGAATGCCGCTGTAATATTCGTAAAAATCGACAATTTCTGGATAGGGCGCCAAATCCGGCTGATTTTTGTAAGCTTCCGGAACCAGAATTGTCAGGGATTCCAGGGGGGTGCGGCCGGAGTGTACCAACAACTCCATCACGTTGTCCAAGTTTGCCGAATCGCTGCTTTCGGGATTGACAATTGGGTTAAACGTGTCGATATCAGCTTGACTCCAATTCGGGTGAGCTAAATTCGCTTGCCGCGCTTTCATCCAGGTAATATTGCCCAACAGCGTGTTAATTTCCCCGTTGTGTCCCAGCAAGCGCATCGGCTGGGCTAAGCGCCAGCGGGGCAGGGTGTTGGTGCTGAAGCGCCGGTGATAGACGGCAAAGGAGCTTTTATAAGCGGGATTTTTCAGGTCGGGGTAAAATTCTGCCAGTACGGCCGATCGCACCATGCCTTTATAGACGATCGTGCGGCAGGAGAAAGAGCAAGTATAAAAGTCTTCGCGGGTGAAGTTGGGGCGATTTGACAGCGCGTGTCCGATCGTGCGGCGCGCCAGAAATAGGTGTCTGTCGAGTTCGTCTCCGGCTAATTGCGGTGAACTGACAATTACTTGTTCGATTTGAGGTTGATTTTCTAGCGCTTGCTCGCCCAAAACCGACGGTACAATGGGAACTTTGCGCCATCCCACAACTGTCAGCCCGCGATCGGTCAGAACTTGCTCAACCACCTGCCGCGCTATAGTCGCTTGAAATTTATCTTGAGACAGAAACAGCATTCCCACGCCACAGTTTTCCCGTGCGGGAGGCACAATTCCCTGTTCGGCAAACCAAGCATCCAGCAATTCCCAAGGAATCGCGGTCATCAAACCCGCACCGTCGCCGGAATCTTGGTCGGCGCTGCAACCGCCGCGATGTTCTAAACAAGTTAAAGCTGGGAGCGCTTTCTCAATAATCGAGTGGGTGGCTTCACCGCTTTGGTTGGCAATAAAGCCCACACCGCAGGCATCTCTTTCTTCCACTAACCAGCTTTGGCCGGCGAATGGAGTTCCTCGCTCAGTTTGATGCACGTTTCTGTTTGGATCGATCGTGTTACCCATGTTGATTGAATGTTATTTCCGTGATTGTGTGGTTGATGCGTTTTTATAGCTCGGAGAGAGAAGGCTGCCGAGCGGTGGGAGCCTAGTAAACTTTAAGACAGCACGTTGGAAGCTGATTTGATTAAAAATTTACGTCTATGCGGCCTGTACTTAGCACTGAAACCCTGTTTGCAGATTTTAAATTATCTCGCTCGCATCCCCTCGGAGATGTCTCCTAGAATACCCTGCTGTTAAAAAGCAGTGATTCTTTGGGCGATCGCCGCCCTGCAACTAGATACATTGCAGGCGATCTAGTTTTTTGTGTGGGTTTTTCCTGAGTTCAGAAGGGTAGCCTTGCGGACTCAGGTAGATAGTAACTTTAGCGTTATTTTGGTTGCTGCGCTGTTGAGTTGCTTTCGTCAGCGCCCGCGGACACAAAAGCCACCTGCCCGCTCAGTCGGTAGGTGCAATGTAGCAGCGCGGTTCACAACTGGTGAAACCTGTCTTATTGTGAAGTCAACTCTCAAGCCGCGAACATCAAGTTTATCAAAAAATTGATAAAATTTCACCCATTAGACTTAGAGTTTGCGTGCAAGTCTTGTCAGCGATCGTCCAGAACTCACGCTAAGATGCCTAGCCGAAAAAGGTTGACAGTTTTCCATAACTCTAATTGAGATTTTTTTACCCACAAAGTTTTGTCATCTCAAATCCGTTGGCATCGTCCTGTATTCATCTCTCTCTTCCCTTTCTCTGTATCCTCTGCGTCCTCTGCGGTTTAATCATTCCGATACAACCGGAATGGATATCACTCATCAATGCAGGATATTTCAAGGATTTCTAACACATTAGGAGCATCTGGTAGAGCCGGCGCCACCTTTTTGACCACGCCCCCAAATGGATACTTGCTTGCTGACAGGATTCGGGGAGAGGCAAAAATTTTAGACTACTGTTCAAGCTGCCAGATTCATTGAAGTAAATCTCAAATCTCAAACTCAACTCGACTAACGCTCACAACCTTGTCATTGGTAATTTTGTTTAGCTCAACCGTGAGCGTTTTTACAGATTTGATTGGCATGGGGAATATTTCAGGCTTATCTTTTATAAAAGAAAGCCATTTAGCGGAAATCGTAAGAGTGGTAAAATGTGCCGATGGTTATTACGCTCAATTCTGCATACAGGTAGACCTGGATTCAGTGATATAAATGCTGGTAATCATATTACATGAAAAATAGAATTTCAAATAAGTTGACACTGATTAAAATGGCAGGTAGCTTGAGAATTCAAGCTCTTCTCGTAACGAAGAGGTTAGATCAAATCAAGCCTACCAACTTTTATTTTTGGGTGTTAATGACTCAGCAAATAGGCAAAAAGCTAAAGTTACTTTAGGTCGGCGCGATCTCAAAATAATAAGTAGACAACCTAAAGCACCCCAAATATTAAGTCTTGTTTGAAAAATCGCTTTTTTATAATTTAAGCTAGAAAGTAGCTTAAACTAAAGATAGTTAATCAATAGCACAGCCGATAGAGGGAAAATAGTAGATATTAACTCTAAAAAGCTTCAGCTAGACAGAAGCAGTAGGAATACGTAGATATGGCTAGCATAACAAATATTTTTCGAGGATATGAGATTAACGAGCAAATATACGCAGGGAATCGAACTCTAGTTTATCGTGGCCGTCGGTCTTCCGATCGGCAGCCCGTAGTTATCAAACTGCTGCGAAATGACTTTCCCCGCTTCCACGAACTGGTTCACTTCCGCAATCAGTTTGTCATTACTAAAAACTTAGAGATCCCTGGCACTGTCAAGGCATACAGCCTGGAGACTTACCATAACCACTATGCTCTGGTAATGGAAGACTTTGGCGGAATTTCCTTAAGTAGCTACCTCGCTAGTCTGGTGTTCGCCAGCAGGGAACCTCTGGAAGGGTTGCCCATTAACGAGTTTCTTCCCATTGCCATTCAAATTGCCAACTCGCTTGACGGACTTTATCGCCACCACATCATCCATAAAGACCTCAAACCCGCCAACATTCTAATTAACCCTGTCAGCAAACAAGTTAAGCTGATTGACTTCAGCATCGCTTCCCTGTTGCCACGCCAAACTCAAGAAATTCAAAACCCCAACCTCCTCGAAGGCACTTTACCTTACATATCTCCAGAACAAACTGGACGAATGAACCGAGGTATTGACTACCGCACGGATTTCTACTCTCTGGGAGTCACATTCTACGAACTACTGACGAGACAGTTGCCTTTCCAAAGCGAAGATCCGATAGAGTTAGTACACTCTCACCTTGCCAAACAGCCTATTCCAATCCATCACCTTAACAAAAGCGTTCCATTGGTGCTGTCTGAAATTGTGAGCAAACTGATGGCGAAGAATGCTGAAAATAGGTATCAAAGTGCGATCGGACTCAAGTTTGATTTGGAAAATTGTTTGTACCAGTGGCAACAAACTGGAGAAATCGCCTCTTTTAAACTAGGCCAGCGAGATTTGTGCGATCGCTTCATCATTCCCGAAAAATTATATGGTAGAGAGAACGAAGTATTCTCCCTACTAGCAGCCTTCGATCGCGTTAGTGCAGGAAGTGCCGAAATGATGCTGGTGGCTGGCTTCTCAGGCATTGGCAAAACCGCTGTCGTCAACGAAGTTCACAAACCGATTGTCGCAGCTAGAGGCTACTTCATTAAAGGCAAATTCGACCAATTTGGACGCAGCCAACCATTCTCAGCTTTTGTACAAGCTTTTCGCGATTTAATAAACCAATTGCTGAGCGAAACAGATGCTAAAGTTGAACAGTGGAAGACTCAAATCCTGTCAGCATTGGGCGAGAATGCTCAGGTAATCGTTGAGGTAATTCCCGAATTAGAGCGGATTATCGGCGAGCAACCACCGACACCAGAACTTTCGGGCAGTGCTGCCCAAAATCGCTTCAATCGGTTATTAGAGAACTTCATTCAACTCTTCACAACCAAAGAACATCCCCTCGTCATCTTCTTAGACGACTTGCAATGGGCCGACTCAGCCTCATTGAACTTGATTAAACTTCTGACGAGCGATCGGCGCTATCTCTTATTAATTGGAGCGTATCGAGATAACGAAGTCAGTCCCGTACACCCTTTAGTGCTGACATTATCCGACATTCAACAAACCGGAGCTACGATAAACACCATTAGCCTCGCGCCCCTCGATTGCTTCAATTTGAATTGTTTGATTGCCGATACTTTAGTTTGTTCTAGAGCGTTGGCTATGCCCTTAACCGAACTGGTCGATCAAAAAACCCAAGGCAATCCATTTTTCAGCACACAATTCCTCAAATCTTTGCATGAAGATGGGCTAATTACATTTAATTTTGACGAGCGGTATTGGCAGTGCGATCTCGCCACAGTGCGAACCTTAGCCCTGACAGATGATGTTGTAGAGTTCATGGCGCTTCAATTGCAAAAGTTGCCATCCCAGACTCAAGAAGTTTTAAAGTTAGCTGCCTGCATTGGCAACGAATTCGATTTAGCAACGCTGGTGGTAGTTTGTGAAAAATCTGCTTCAGATACAGCAGCCAACTTGTGGCCTGCTTTGCAAGCAGGGTTGATTCTCCCACTAACTGAAGTTTATAAATTTTTCACTTCAGAGGAGTTGGAATTCAGAAATCAGAATTCAGAGGGAGAAAACAATACTTCTGACTCGTGGTTCCAGAATCCCGACTCCTGTAATTACAAGTTTTTGCACGATCGCGTACAGCAAGCAGCTTACGTTTTAATTCCAGAATCCCAGAAACAATCCACTCACCTCAATATTGGTCAACGTTTGTTGATTAATACTCCCACAACAGAAAGGGAAGAGCAAATTTTTAATATAGTCAACCAGTTAAATTATGGCATTGATTTAATTGCCGAACCAACACAGCGTTACCAACTGGCTGAGTTGAATTTGATCGCGGGACGCAAGGCGAAGACTGCTACTGCTTATGCTGCTGCACGCAAATATTTAAGTTTTGGCAGGCAAATCCTAGCTCCCGATAGCTGGCAAACTCACTATGAAACAGCCCTCGATCTGCACGTATTAGCGGCAGAAACCGCATACCTGAGCTACGATTTTCAGGACATGGAGCAATTAGCAGCTTTAGTTCTGCACAATGCCAGAACGCTGCTGGATAAGGTCAAAGTTTATGAAATCGAGCTTTCTGCTTGTACGGCGCAAGTCAAACCTAAACAAGCCGTTGAAATGGGGTTAGCAGTTCTCAAACTCTTGGGAATCTGCTTCCCAGAAAATCCAACTCCGGCAGATATTCAGCAGCGACTAGAACAAACCGCCTCACTTTTTGCGGGTAAAAAAATCGCGGAGTTTATTGATTTGCCAGAAATGGAAAATCTCCAAAAGCAAGCAGCATTGCGGATTCTCTCAGGTTTAGTTTCTCCAGCCTACATCACGGCTCCACTTCTCCTGCCACTGGTTATTGTGGAAATGGTGCATTTGTCGGTTAGTTATGGAAATGCTCCCTTATCTGCTTTTGCTTACGGCTTGTATGGATTGGTATTAAGCGGTGTAGTTCAAGATATTGAAAGAGGGTTTGAATTTGGGCAATTGGCGTTAAATATTGTTGATTTATTTAATGCTAATTACCTCAAAACCAAAGTATATTATACAGTCGGCGTTCACATCATACATGGTAAACATCATGTTAAAGAAACCATCCCTCTTTTAAAAGAGGGTTACGCCAGAGGACTGGAAACCGGAGAGCTAGAATTAGGATATTCAGCCAAAGAAATCTCTCAATATTCATATTTAATCGGTCGGGAAATTGCCGGACTAGAAGAGGAGGTAGCGACCTACTGCAATGCGCTGGTTGAATTCAAACAAGAAGTAGCGTTAAATTATACCCAAATCGTTCATCAGGCTTTATTAAACCTGCTGGGGCGATCGGAAAATCCCTGTCAATTTGTGGGAGATGCCTACAATGAAGAAAAAATGCTCCCCTTTCACATCCAAGCAAACGATCGCAACGGACTCCACTATTTGTACTTCCATAAGCTGCTTGTGTGTTACCTGTTTGGAGAAACCGAGCAAGCTTTAGAAAATTCTAGGCAAGCCGAACAGTATTTAGACGCGGTGACAGGTATGCTCAATGTGCCGATGTTCTACTTTTATGACTCTCTAGCACGGCTGGGCGTTTGTACCGATGTGGCTTCCTCCGAAGAGAAACAAGAACATCTGCAAAAAGTAAAAAGCAACCAAGAAACCCTTCATAAATGGGCACATCACGCCCCCATGAATTTCTCTCACAAATGTTACCTAGTGGAAGCCGAACTCTTCCGAGTGCTGGGTGAAAATGTGCAGGCGATGGAAAGTTACGATCGCGCCATTGTTCTTGCTAAAGAAAACGATTATCTCAACGAAGAAGCTCTGGCGAATGAATTGGCTGCTAAATTCTATCTGGCATGGGGGAAAGAAAAACTTGGCCAGGTGTATCTAATAGATGCGTACTATGCTTATGCTCGTTGGGGAGCGAAAGCAAAAATCGAGGCTCTAGAGCAACACTATCCCGAACTTCTGGCTCCTATCTTCAAACAGGAGAATGCTGGTTCGTTCGAGAAAGGTACTACTTCCTATGAGAATTCATTAATTTCTAGTCATCGCCAAACAATTGCTGGAAGTACGAGTACCACAGTAATAGATTTACCAACAGTTATCAAAGCTTATCAAGCTTTGTCTAGCGAAATTAAGCTGGAACAATTGCTCACTACCCTTATGGAAGTAGCGATTCAGAATGCAGGCGCTCAAACAGGAGTATTAATTTTGAAAGAAGAGGACAACTGGACAATCGCCGTCCACTGTAGCGATCGCCAAGGTTGTCTTCTGCAAGAAACTATTGGGATTGAGGAGAGCGAATCAATTCCCCTGACTGTGATTAATTATGTCAAACGCACCCAGAAAACCCTAGTTTTCGATGATGTCAAGACTGAATTAATGTTTACTTCTGACCCCTATATCAAGCAGCATCAACCTAAGAGCATCCTCTGTAATCCGATTATCCATCAAGGCAAAATGATGGCAATTCTGTATTTGGAAAATAATCTGACGACAGGGGCCTTCACTGGCGATCGCGTCGCCCTCCTCAACATCCTCTGCTCCCAAGCGGCCATCTCGCTGGAAAACGCCCGATTGTATCAACAATCTCAACAACTTTATCAACAATCTCAGGATTATGCCCAAAAACTGGAGCAGTCTATCCAGGATCTCAAACAGATGCAACTGCAATTGGTGCAGGGGGAAAAGATGTCTGCTCTCGGAAATTTAGTCGCAGGGGTAGCCCACGAAATTAACAATCCCGTAGGCTTTATCGCGGGTAACTTGCAACCTGCTCAAGAATACGTGGGGGATTTATTCAATTTGATCGATCTCTATCAAGAAAAATTTCCCAATCCGGGAGGGGAAATTGAAACAGAAATTGAGGATATAGACTTGGAGTATTTGCGAGAAGATTTGCCCAAATTGATTAGCTCGATGAAGGAGGGAGTCGAGCGTATTCGCAATATCAGTACGAGTTTGAGAACGTTTTCCAGGGCAGATAGCGATCGACCAGTTTCTTTCAATATTCACGATGGGCTCGAAAGCACTCTGCTAATTCTCAAGCACCGTTTAAAAGCCAGCGAGTTTCGCCCTGCCATTGAAGTTGTGAAAGAGTATGGTAACTTGCCCCTAGTGAAATGCTTTCCCGGACAGTTGAACCAGGTATTTATGAACATACTGGCTAATGCCATTGACGCTCTGGAAGAGTCAAATAAGGAGCGGAGTTTTAGTGAAATTAAAGCCCAACCCAATCAAATCACGGTTCAAACTTCTCTGATCGAATCCAACAATCAGGTTTTGATTTGCATTAAGGATAATGGAGTGGGGATGTCGAACGAAGTCAAGGAAAACATCTTTAACCATTTATTTACAACCAAGCCTGTGGGTAAAGGAACTGGATTAGGATTGTCGATCGCCCACCAAATTGTTGTGGAAAAACATGGAGGTACGTTACTCGTAAATTCTTCTTTGGGGCAGGGTTCGGAGTTTGTGATTTCTATTCCGGGGTGAGCCTTTTGTAGTAGGGCTTTAGCGCAATTAGCACCGTTTAGTAAGAAGAAACATACGGATATTCCGGGTTTCTAGATACCGATGCGTTTAGAAGTGAAAGTGTGAGTTTTAAGCTGTGAAACTTAATTTGTCCTGTTGGCGTTCCATATTGTCAGTCTCGATTTTACCCGTACTGGCCATCGCCCCGTCTGCCCCGTCTTTAGTCTGGAATCAACCCGCAAGAGCACAACAGGGGGAGAGGGCTGCGCTGATTCATGCTTCGATATCCCGCCAGGGAATGAATTCCCTGGCTGATAGCGAAAGTCGGTTAAAACCGACTGAAATATGGAGCGATAGTTCTCTTGAGAGAACTTCAGCTATGAGACAGGGGTTTCAACCCCTGTCGGACTTTAAGTTTTTGACTCAATCCCTACCGCCAACTTCCACAATCAAACAAGGTCGCCAAGTTTCTCTAAACGGTCGCATTCTGCCCCTAGCTTGGACTCAGCAGCCGGCAAACAGCACTTCTGCGAATTTCCGAACTTGGATTGCTGACGTTGGATTGATGCAAAGTGGGGGAGTGGATTTGCTTAGCAGCGCCGACAGTGCCAAACAACCGGTGCAATGGTTTTCGATATCTTTAAGCGGCGCTCAAAGCTTAGCAGCGCGGGCAACAGGCTCGTATCGTTACTTAGATGTTACCGATTTTGCTAGACTTGCGGGCTGGGAGATATCTGCTGATGGGAATATTCTAAAAATTACTTCTCAAACTGCAAGTGTTACCGGAATTCGGCAAGCGGAAATAGAATCGGGCGATCGCATTGTAGTAGATCTCGATCGACCGGCCCCTTGGCAAGTCAACTTTGTCAATAAACCAATCCCGTCGCCGACACCCACACCCAACCCGACGGACGACCCCACAAAGCCCGCTATCCCACTGCCCAACCTCCATACAGCGCCAAACCTCGAAACACCAGACGACCCGACAAAACCCACTCTCCCAGTGCAAATAACGCCCGCAGCGCCGATCGCCGGTCAAGAATGGTCGATCGCGATCGATGCCAAAGTGGCACCCGCCTTACTTCAGCAGACTTTCTCAACCAGCCAACAATTGCTATCACTAAAAGTCGAACCTGACGGCGTTCAAACCAAGGTCAAAGTGACGATTCCTTTAGGTTGGCGGCCGCAAGTTTTCAGCCTGGGAAATCCCAATCGATTAGTTATCGACATTCGGCCAGATTGGTTAGTAGAAAAAAACATTGTTTGGGCGCCGGGTGTGCAGTGGCGGCAGCAGTATCACAATTTAGGAACTGGTCGTTTTCCGGTAGTTTGGCTAGAAGTTAATCCGCGTCAAGCTGGTGTAAAAATTAGACCAATTCTCAGCAATCGGCAGACAGATCAAGGGACTGCACCTTTATTGCAAACAGCCGAAGTTTCGGGAGCGGCTGCGGCGATTAATGCAGGTTTTTTCAATCGAATTAATAGGTTATCTTTAGGGGCAATTCGGCGGGACAATAAATGGCTTTCGGGGCCGATATTGAACCGGGGGGCGATCGCCTGGAACGATGGGGGCGAATTTGCGATCGATCGTTTAACTTTGCAAGAAACTGTGATAACTCCGGCAAATCAACCTTTGCCCGTTTCTCATCTCAATAGTGCCTACGTGCAATCGGGAATAGCTCGCTACAATCCTGATTGGGGAACAACTTATACTCCGTTATCTGGCAATGAAATAGTTGTGACAGTTGCGGGCGAGCGAGTTGTCAGCCAATCCCCCGGAGGTGCGGCGGGAACAACAACTTTTCCCATTCCAGCTAACGGTTATATTTTGGTTTTGCGTTCGGATTTTTTCCCTGCATCTGAACTATCTATCGGCACTTTATTGCGTTTAGAAACTAACACTTTTCCTGCTGATTTTAACCGTTTTCCGTACATTCTCGGCGGCGGGCCGGTGTTGGTACAAAACAGTCAAGTTGTGCTGGATGCGAAGGCGGAAGGGTTTAGCGATGCGTATGTTAGACAGACAGCAATTAGAAGTGCGATCGGGCGAAATGCTGCGGGGAATTTGCTGATTGTAGCGGTGCACAATCGCGCGGGCGGGGCGGGGCCAAATTTCGCAGAACTGGCGCAGATATTGCAGCAAATGGGTGCTGTGGAGGCTTTAAATTTGGATGGGGGAAGTTCGACGAGTTTGTATTTGGGAGGGAGTTTGCTCGATCGACCTCCGTCAACTGCTGCGAGAGTTCATAATGCGATCGGTATTTTCATTCAACCATAAACCGTCACCTTAAATTTTAGGGTGCGTCAGTGTGCGTTATCTTCTCAAAAATTGAGAATCTCCGCACTGACGCACCCTAAAAACTCTTGTCCCCCCTTGCTAAGCCGGGAGTAATAGTTAGACCGTAAGGATTCAGGTCTTTGATTGGGGAACAAGAGAAGGCATGAAAAAGCCACAAGAATGGGCAGATATAGCATCACG